>VFKO01000626.1 GCA_009885515.1 Rhodobiaceae bacterium
CCGGCCGCTCAATGTTCTTCACCGAGTGTTCGCCCATGTCCTCGAACGAACAGGCCATCTTGCCGTCAACATTGTCGCGTACCATCTTCGACAACGCCACGCCGCCCACCGGCGCCAGCGCCTGTATCCGCGCTGCAACATTCACGCCCTCGCCATAGATATCATCGCCCTCGATGATGACCTCGCCGAGATTGATCCCGATGCGGTAGCGAAGCCCCTCAACCTTTTCAGTCGCTTCCTGGATCGCCAGCGCACAATTAATGGCAGCCACCACACTGGCAAACTCCACCAGCGCGCCATCCCCCATCAACTTAAACTGCCGTCCGCCGTGCTTGGCCACCTGCGGATCGAACACCGCAACGCGGTTCTCCTTCAGCCGCGCCAGCGTCCCCGCCTCGTCGCGCTCCATCAGGCCGCTATAGCCAACAACGTCGGCGGAAAGGATGACTGTGAGTTTACGTTGCATGGGGTGCGGGGCCGTGAACTAAGATTTGACCAATTCGAGTTTGACCTTGCAACCAACGGCGGCTGCGGCTCTTTCCAAGGTTGCCAAGGTGATGTTGTGGTCCTGTGGATCGAGTATGCGGTGCACCTGGTTTCGGCTGGTTTGAAGTTCCTTTGCCATGCCGGAGATCGACATGTCGTTGCGGTCCATGCGCGCTTTGAGTTGGCGCGCGATTTTCTTTTTCGCGGCCAAGGCCACGACCTCGTCGTAAATCCCGTCTTCTTTCAGAAAATCGTCGAGCGAGGAACCGATATGCGGATTTTTCGCCGCCGCTTTTTTCGCTTTGATCCGTGTCATCGGTTCACCTCTTTCATCCTTTTCATCGCCAAATTCAATTCATTCTTGGGCGTCGATTGGCTTTTCTTGATGAAGCCATGCAACACGATTAGCTGCCGCTCGCGAAAACAGAACAACATCCGTGCGATACGGCCGTCCAAATTGCTCCTCAACTCCCACAAGCCCTTCCCCATCGACCGGACCAGCGGCATGCCGATGGGCCAATCGGTTTGAAGCGTATGCAAATCTGCGCCGATTTCGCGCCGGTCGACTCGCGGCAACGACTTTAGAAACTCGCGGGCGGGTTCATGCCCTTCCGGGGTACGATGGAATACGACTTGTATGTGCATCGGCCTCGACCCACCCTTGCGCTTGTACTATATAAAGTTCAGTTCCACAAGTGTGTCTATCAAAGAGTCATCCGCGAATTCCGGGCCTATTCATCCGGGCTGAAACCCTTTGTTCATGATCTGCTTGCAGTGTTTTGATTGCCCAACCGCGCTTCGGCGGCGGCGAATACGGCGGCGGCGCGGGGGGCGTCGCGGATGAAGGCAAAGTCCGGCATCATTTTCACCATCACCAGAACGCGAACCGAGAGTGTTCCCCTCGACAATTCTTCCAGCAGCGAGAGTGCCGCATCCGCGTCGCGAAGCACGGCATAAGCCCGGAGGAAAAAAATCTTCATGATCTCGTTGTCGGGATCCAGCAACAGGCCGCGAGAAACCATTTCCCGTGCTCTGTCGGAATGGCCCAACACACCATGTGCCAACGCCGCATAGCCCATGGCAATTCCGTTGTCCGGTTCCTGCGCCAGCACGGGCTGCGTGCGCGCCAGAGTGGGTTCGGCATATTGCCGCGCAAGGTCTTGGTTTCCAATACTCACGTAAATGCCCAGAAGATTCCCGACTGGAAAAAAGCTGGACTCAATAATCTCCTTGGCTTTCATGAAATAGGGGATGGCGTCGTTGAACTGAAGCGCTTGAAAGGAGATTACACCCGCCGCCATATTTGCCTCGAACGATTGGGGGGCGAGCCGCAGCGCTTCCTTCGCTTCGATCATCGCCGCAGCGAAGTCCCCGCGATTGGCGAAAACCCGGGCCTTGGCGGCGTGGGGCTCGGGCAGTGACGGATCGAGCGCCAGCGCCCTTTCGGCGGCAGCCCATCCCTCAGCGCCGGACCCACCCGTCACAACTTCACGGAGTGCTATGACAAGCGCAATCAGGCCCCAGGCGCGCGCGTAGTCCGGATCGATTTTGATGGCGCCGGTGCAAAGGCGCTTGACGGAGTCGGCTCCTCGCTGTGTACCGAAACCGCCGGACAAGTAGATATGCCGCGCCATCTGAAAGAGATTATAGGCATCGACGTTGTTGGTGCCGCGTTGCTCGATGGCCTTTTTCTCTTCCGGCA
>VFKO01000506.1 GCA_009885515.1 Rhodobiaceae bacterium
CCCGAAGTGCTCGAATACATGCGCCGCAAAACCGGCGACTACAACCGCTGGATCGCCGGCATGCGCAAACTGAACCGGAAATTTCGCGGCTGACAGCCTGCGCCATGGCCGCCATGGAAAGCGCAAGCCGGAAAAATCAGCGCGCCCGGCGCAGCATCGGCGTCACCACCGGTGACTTGCCCGATTGAATCCGCCCCATCACCTCAAAGCCATGCCGTTCGTAAAACGGAATATTGCGCGGGTTCGACGATTCCAGATAGGCGGGCCGACCCTCGCGATCAATGCGCTCAAGCGCATGCTTCATCAACATCGCGCCCAAGCCCTTGCCCTGCCGGTGCACATCGACGCCCAGCACGGCCAGATACCAATGCGGTTCGTGCGGATGAAACTGCCCCATCTGCTCCACGACGCCGATGAGGTCGCCGCTCACTTTCTCGGTCGCCACGCGCTCAATCAGCGCTCCCATAGCCTCCTCGTCCACACCCACGCCCGGCGGCAACCAAAACGCCGCCGCCGAAAAATCATCCAGGCAATGCCCCGTCTCGTGCTCCAACGCCCGCCCGCCAAGCGCAAACTGCGCCGCGCCGAGATTTTTCAGATAGAGGCTCCCATCCGCCATGATCCAGCGCAGCACCGGGTCATCGACAAACGCCAGCGTAAACACATCAAGCGCCTTCTCGCGCTCGTCCTCGGTAATGGTTCGGACTTGGACTGGCAACACGCGGATACTCCTCCTTTAGCACTCGACCCTATACCTACTCAGGCTCGTATCAGGATGATCGCACCCGCCATCGTGGTCATTGATAGTGTCTATCAATTCGATTCACTGCAATACCGGCTCCAGATTTCGGCCGCGCATCATCCCCCCTCCCCCAGCGACAGCAAGCTCGCATTCCCGCCCGCCGCCGTCGTATTGGTACAAGCCGTTCGTTCCACCGCAAACCGGTGCAGATAATGCGGACCGCCAGCCTTTGGACCTGTCCCCGATAAGCCTTCGCCGCCGAACGGCTGCACACCCACCACCGCGCCGATCTGGTTGCGGTTGACATACAAATTCCCAACCCGCGCCCGCGCCCGGATAAAATCGGCCGTCTCCTGAATGCGCGTGTGCACGCCAAGCGTCAGACCATACCCCGTCGCGTTAATCGCCTCGCAGACTTTGCCAAGCGCACTGGCCTCAAAACGCACGACATGCAAGATCGGACCAAACACTTCGCGCTCCAGCCGCGAGATCGCGTCGATCTCGTAGGCGCGCGGCGCACAGAAATACCCGTCCTTTGTTTCAGCGCTCAGTTTCGCCTCGGCGATGAGCTTGCCTTCGCCCGCCATCCGCTTGGCGTGCGCCTCGAGCATCGCCAGCGCCGCGCCGTCGATCACCGGCCCGATATCGGTATCGAGCTTCATCGGATCGCCGGCCTTGAGTTCCGCCATCGTGCCCGCCAAAAGCTTCAGCACCTTGTCCGCAATATCGTTCTGCAAGAACAACACCCGCAACGCCGAACAACGCTGCCCCGCACTGTCGAAGGCCGACATCACCGCATCGCGCACCAACTGCTCGGGCAACGCTGTCGAATCCGCGATCATCGCATTCAACCCGCCCGTCTCGGCGATGAACGTCACGATCGGCCCGTCACGCCCGGCGAGCATGCGATTGATGGCGTGCCCGGTGTCAGTGCCGCCGGTGAAGACGACGCCTGCGACGCCGGGGTTGCGGATCATCGCGCTGCCAATGACGCGCCCTTCGCCCGGCAGCAGGTGCAGCACCTCGCCAGGCACACCAGCCTCGTGCAGCAGCCGCGTTGCGGCATAGGCGGTGAGCGCCGTTCGCTCGGCAGGCTTGGCAACGACACAATTTCCCGCCGCCAGCGCTCCCGCGATCTGCCCGGTGAAGATCGCCACTGGAAAATTCCAAGGACTGATCGCAGCAAACACGCCGCGCCCATGCATCGACAATTCATTGCGCTCGCCCGTGGGTCCGGGAAGAACCTTCGGCTGATCAAAGTCGGCCCGCGCAAGTCCCGCATAATAGCGCAAAAAGTCGATCGCCTCGCGCACATCGGCAAGGCCATTGGCAACCGTCTTGCCCGCTTCACGCACGCAAAGACCGATCAGCTCCGCCGCATCGCGCTCAAACAGATCGGCCGCTTTGCACAAGATATCGGCGCGCTTCCCACCGCCCAGCGCATCCCAATCGAATTGCGCAACCTTGGCAATCGCCACAGCGTTCTCGACCACATCAGGCGTCGCCTCAACAACGCGGCCAATCTGGCGCGAACGCAGCGAAGGATCAAACACATCGCGGGCCTTGCCCGATTGCAAAACACCACCAACCAGCGGCCCCGCCTCCCAAGGCCGCGCTACCGCCACTTCTATCGCCTTCATTAGCGGCGCCGATTGCGCGGGGTCGCTCAACAAAAACCCCTTTGAATTCAGCCGGTCGCCAAACAAATTCACCGGCAACGGAATACGTGGATGCGATTTCTGCGTCATGGCTTCAACCTGATCGACGGGGTCGGCGATGATATCGGCGATAGGCGCCTCGTCATCGGCAAGCCGGTTGACAAAAGATGTGTTGGCGCCGTTCTCAAGCAGACGGCGCACCAGATAAGCAAGCAAATCCTCATGCGCCCCAACCGGCGCGTAGATGCGGCACGCAACATCGGCTTGATCGTAGAGTTCCTCGCCCATGCCATGCAGGCGCTGAAACTCATAATCGTCGCGCGCACCCGCAAGCGTTTTCACCGCCGCCAGCGTGTGCGCGTTATGCGTCGCAAACATCGGATAGAACGCAGCCCGGTCATCAAGCAGCGCCCGTGCGCACGCGATATACGAGACATCGGTAGAGGCCTTGCGCGTAAATACCGGATAGCCCTCGATGCCCAGTTCCTGCGCCCGCTTGATTTCACTGTCCCAATAGGCGCCCTTGACCAACCGCACCGGAATGCGCCGCTTGCTTTGCCGCGCAAGCCCAGCCAGCCAATCAATCACCGCCGGCGCGCGCTTCTGATAGGCCTGAACCGCAAGGCCCAAACCGTCCCAGCCCGCCAGTTCGGGAGCCCTCGCCAGCGCCGCAAATATTTCCAGCTGAACCTCGAGCCGGTCCGCCTCCTCGGCATCAATCGTAAAGCCGATCCCCGCCTCACGCGCCGCCACGCACAACGGCACCACGCGCGGCATGATCTCTCGCAGCACGCGGTCAAGCTTGAGATACTCCAGCCGCGGATGAATGGCCGACAATTTCACCGAGATGGAATTGCGCGTGAATATATCGCCTTGGCGCTTGTCTTCATGCCTGGCAATCGAGGCAATCGCATCGGCATACGAACGCGCATAGCGCTCCGCATCTTCATGCGTCATCGCCGCTTCGCCCAGCATGTCGAACGAAAAGCGATTGCCGCGCTTGGCAGCATCCTGGCCCCGCTTCAACGCCTCTTCAAGCGTGCGCCCCAGCACGAACTGCCCGCCCATTATGCGCATCGCCGTCGTCATCGCCTGACGAATGATCGGCTCGCCGCTGCGATGGACCAGTTTGCCGAAAATCGCCGTCCAGTCCTGTGACTTTTCACCCAGCTTGACGACATGGCCCGTCAGCATCAGCGCCCAAGTGGATGCATTGACAAACGCCGACGACGACTGCCCCAAATGCTTGTCCCAATGGGCCGAACCGATCTTGTCCTTGATAAGTCTGTCGGCTGTCTCCGCATCCGGCACCCGCAGCAAAGCCTCCGCGAGACACATCAACACGACGCCTTCCTCGGTAGACAGCGCATATTGGTGCAAAAACGCATCCAACCCGCCACGCTTCCTCTGCGCCCGCACCCGAGCAACCAAATCGCGCGCCAGCACTTCGGTCTCCACCCGTTCGCCCGCATTCAACCGCGCGCGCGGCAGCAACGCCTCGATCGTCGCGCTCTCATCCGCCAAATAAAGCCGCGCCATTTCCCGGCGCGCAAGTTCAAGTGTCATTCAGCACTCCCGCCGGTACTGAACAATCGGCGCACCCTTATACGTTGTTCGCGCGATCTCGCGATAGCCGCACTTCGCCGCCACGCGGATCGACGCCGTATTCTCCGGGTTGATAATGCACACAGTTTGCCCACCGGCGAATTTCTCATCGCCCCAAGCCAGCACGGCCTTGACCACCTCTGTCGCAAAGCCCTTGCCGTGCGCTTCGGGCGCCAATACCCAGCCCGCCTCGGGCACACCTTCGAACCCAGGCTCGATCTCGCGTTTCAATTCCGAGAATCCGATCTCACCCACAAAGCGATCCGACGCCTTTTCCTCCACCACCCAATAGCCAAACCCCAGCAGCGACCAGTGTCCCACATTGCGCAACAGCCGCATCCACGACTCGTCCCGCGTCGAAGCCTTGCCGCCGATAAAGCGGGTAACGACGGGATCCGCCCACAGCGCCGCGCACGCCCCGAAGTCATCGAGTCGATGCCCACGCAGCCTCAGCCGCTCCGTTTCTAACACAGGTACAGAAACCACCATCGCCAACTCCATTTCGCTCTGCCATAAAGGCCCGCAAAACATTGAGGACACACTATGCCCAATTTCGACGCCATCGCCAGCGCCAC
>VFKO01000589.1 GCA_009885515.1 Rhodobiaceae bacterium
GCAGCGTCGCCTTGCGCGCCACGCAATTCGCCTTTCTGGATTTGCACATCTGCATTCCCCGGTGCCAGCGCTAAAGCCTTATCCGCCTCGACCTCCGCCGCCTTGATGTCGCCTTCACCCTGGCGCAACCGCGACGCCGCAAGATGAACTCCGAAATAATTCGGTGCCGCCGCTTGGGCAGCCGCCACTTCCTTTTTGGCAAACTCAATCTCGGTCAAGGCCATGTTCGCCTGCGCCCGGAACAAATGGACCCGCGCCTTCAACTCGCCTGAATATTTCGCACCGTCGAATTCCTTGAGCAAGCGCGGTGCTTGCCCTTGAATGAGGAGTGCAAGCCCCAGCCCGTCGAGCGCCTTCTCAAATGGATAGCCGTTCAGCATCGCCGCACGCCATTCCTTCTCCGACGACACTCCGTCATTGCCTTGCAAGTAAATGGACGCGAGCTCGACCCGGGCGTCGACATTCTTGGGGTTGGCGCGGAGTAGATTCTTAAGCTCGATGACGGCCGCCGCAATTTGACCGCTCTTCACCAGAGCGCGCGCTTTGCTCAACCCGTCGGGTTGCGACTGCTTGGCGGGGCTCACAGCAGCCATTGCCGGTGCAAGCAATATTCCCTGGCCAAGCATGATGCCGGACACACTCAGCACCGTCGACATCAGCACAGGCCGCAGCCACTGACCATAGCGCTCCGGACGGCTTACATTCCTATCGGTATACATATCTAGTCGTCTCCCCAAGAAATCAGTTTGCTGGCGAATTCAGGCATTGGATACAGGAATATCGAGACTATGCATCAGCTCGTATAGCGATGGGCGGCTGATGCCAAGCAACCGGGCCGCTTCTGCAACTTTTCCGTTGGTGTTGGCAAGAGCCCGCCGGATCAGGTCTCGCTCGGCCCTTTGGCGCTCGTGTCGAAGTGTCGGCAAAATCGCGTCCCCGTCATTGGGTTCGGGAAGCTCGAAATCGGCCGGTTGAAGAATATCGCGATCACAAAGAACAAGAGCACGCTTGGCCCGGTTTTGCAATTCCCGCACATTTCCGGGCCACGGGTAAAAATTGATCGCCGTCATCGCCCGCAGACCGATCCTCTTGACCGGCATACCCATGGCCCGCGCCGCCGAACGAACGAAATTCCGTGCCAACAGCACGGCATCCCCTTCCCGCTCGCGCAACGGGGGAACTACGAGGTTAATCTCGCTCAATCGGAAGAAGAGGTCTTCACGAAATCCCCCTTCGCGCCGTGCCGCATTGAGGTCGCGATTGGTCGCAGAAACGACGCGCACGTCGACATTGATCGTCTTAAGCCCGCCGACGCGCTCGAAACTGCGCTCTTGCAGGAAACGCAGCAGCTTGGACTGTATGGAAGGTTCAAGCTCGCCGATCTCGTCCAGAAAGAGTGTCCCCCCAATGGCCTGCTCGACTTTGCCCATGGTTTGCCGGTGGGCACCGGTGAAAGATCCCTTCTCGTGACCGAAGAGTTCGCTTTCCAACAACTGTGACGGGATGGCGGCGCAATTGATGGCAACGAAGGGCGCATTTTTTCGCGGACTGAGATTGTGCAGCCCCTTGGCCAGAAGCTCCTTGCCCGTGCCGCTTTCGCCCATCAGCATCACGCTGACATTGGTGGCGGCCACGCGTGTGATCTTGTGGCACAGATCCATCATCACACTGCTTTGCGCGATGACCCCGGCGATCGCATGGGGGCGGCTGGCGCGCTCTGCGATCTCTGCGTTTTCCGCTTCAAGCTCAACCAGGCCAAAGGCTCGCGTAACAATCAGATGCACCTGATCGAGGTCGGGCGGTTTGGCAAAAAAATCGTAGGCACCACGCGCCACAACTTCGCGCGCCGTCTCCCGGTCGTCTTGTCCGGTGATGACGACAATCTTTATTTCCGGAAACTCCAGGCGAATGGCTTCAAGCGTCATGAGGCCTTCGCTCGTGTCATGCACGCAAGGCGGCAACCCTAAATCAAGCAGCACCACATGCGGCTTGGCGCGGCGCACGGCGGCGATCGCCGATCTGCGGTCCTCGGCTTCAAAGACTTCGAACGCGTCGAACGCCCACTTCATTTGCGAACGCAAGGCGTGGTCGTCGTCGACAATCAGTATCCGCCGTGCTGGCCGCGTCATCGCAAGGTTCCAAACTTTTGCTGGGCGCCGGCTTCGGTCGGTGCGGGCCGCTTGCTTGCCAGTCTGACGCGCGGCGAACCGGCAGATGGGAATTCAACCGGCAAGGTGAATTTTGCCGTGGTGCCGGCCCCCGGTTCGCTGGCGAAGGAAAGACTCCCCCCAAGGCGGCCGATATAGTCGCGCACTTGAAACAGGCCAACGCCAAAGCCGCTCGCCTTGGGACTGTCGATCGCACCGAAACGGCTATCGGCAACACTCTTCTCATTGATCCCCTTGCCGGCATCGGCGATCTCGCAAACGAGCGTATCGCCATCCAGCGTCGTGCGCACTCTGATATCCCGTGTTCCATCGCTTGCCTCGATCGCATTGGAGACAAGTTGATCGAAGATCGACTGAATGTGGTCGAACCGCCCGCGAATGAGAAAAGCTGCCCCGTCCAGTTCAACGGCGATTCGCGCGTATCGCGCGCGCCATAACGCCAGCAATGGATCGAGACAATCGTTCAGGTCGACCAGTGCACTTTCACCTTGGGAACCCTCTGCGCCCGCCTTCAAGCCTTCGAGTAAATTCTTCATGCGTACAACCGCACCGCCCAACACCTTCGGCAACTCGCTGAGGAATATCGGATTGTCGCCGTGGCGAGACCAGTTTTGCAACACCAGCGAAAGTTGGCTGACGATGTTTTTCAAATCGTGCCCGATATAGGTCAACCGTCGCGCCGTCGCCTCAAAACGCTGCGCACGCCCCAGCGCGGACGCCGATCGTTCCTCGGCAAGATGTCCGGCCGCCTGTGCGCAGAGGACTTGCAAGAGCTCGCAATCTTCCCCATCGGGTTGACGCGACGCCAATGGTTCCGCCAGAACGAGGAACCCTACCAGCCGGGCCCGATGGCGCAACGGCACCCCCGCCCATGGGTGACGCAAGGACTCTAGTTTTGCGAGTTCTCCGTAAGCAGGGCTTTGCGGATTGAGAACCACCGGTCCATGACTGGCCGCAAGTGCCGCCGCAAGCGATTGCACCGGCGCATCGCTCAACAAAAGCGAACTTGGCCTCGCAGCCGCAAGTGCGAACTCACCATCACCGTCGCGACACAACCAAAGCCCGCCGCTCCGGCAACCCAAGCTCTGCAGTACGGCATCCAGAAGACGGTCCTCGACGGCCGAATTGCCCGGACCAACTGACAGCGCATCGCTGAAGCGCAACCACTCGCGCCGATAGTCGTATTTGGCCGAAAAGAAACTTCGGCTGATCCAAACGTTCAATTTCGGGCGCAACCCTTCCAGGGACAAGATGGATGCCAAGAGCACAATGGCGCCGAAGAGAAATGTCACATGCAACATCGGCCCCCAGGCCGAGTTCATTTCGCGGACCGCAAAGCCGGCAACGGCCATCGCCAGCAGATAGACCCCCGCTCCAAAGAGCGTCGCAGCATTGACGATCACTTGCCGCGAAACATGGATATCAACCAGCCAGTCGCGCTGGCGCGCCAGGGCTACGGCAATCAGCGGCGGCGCAAAGGCAGAAAGCAGGCCTCGTGCTTCGTAGATCGCGACATCAACGCGCCCGAGCAGAAGCATGGTGGCATAGAGGAAGAGGTCAATCGCCAGCAGTGCCCCAACGGCAAAAAAGAAATAGATGGCAGCAGTCCGCCCCCTGGCACTCATCCAACGGGCGAGTGTTTCAACAAGCGCCAGGCCAAAGACGATCATGCCGATCAGCGCAATCGCTTCGAGCAGGTTCGTGGCCGGCGCTCCCAATGGGTTGACGCCGCCAGCGCTGAGTCCGGTCAGAAGCGTGATCGCCGCCAAGGGCAGGCCTAGGCCAAGGGCAGCGAGGCGCCGGTACGCTTGTGTTCGTTCAGGCGCTGCGGCCTGCAACAACTTGATGGTCAGCCACAACCAACCCGCGATGCTCGCCCATTCGACAAGGGGAACAATAACCGGCTTCTCAACCAGAAACGATATCCCGATCGTCGCCGCGCCCCAAATACAGGTCCCCGCCGCGGCGAGCAAAATAGACCTGCGGTAAGGCGATGCCTTGCGCCCGATGGCCACCAGTACGAACAAAGCGCCAAAACTTGCAACGCTCAGCGCATGTCCGGTCAAAACGAGCACAAAATCCGTCGTCACGGTATTAGCGGCCGCCGTGTGCGAACAAGATCACGCGCACGGATTGGAGAAGAATCGCAAAATCCAGCAGCAAGTCACCATTCTTGACGTAGTACAAATCATAGCCGAGTTTCC
>VFKO01000251.1 GCA_009885515.1 Rhodobiaceae bacterium
CTGTCGGTGGAGGGATGGCGTCCGCTGGCGAGCGCCTGCGATGCGAAGGCCAATTCCGTGCGCATGGGGCTCGCTACGCTGATCGGTGTGGAATTGACATGGCTTGAGCAGCATTGGCCGCGCGGTTTGCCTGAGGGCATTATTCACGCCGATCTATTTCCCGACAATGTGTTCTTTTTGGAAGGGCAGATTTCAGGTCTGTTTGATTTCTATTTCGCCTGCAATGATGCGTTGGCTTATGATGTTGCGGTGTGTTTGAACGCGTGGTGCTTTGAAGGCGACGGGTCGTTCAATGTCACCAAGGGGCGGGCGCTGTTGAGTTGTTATCGCGCGGTGCGGCCATTGGCGCCGATTGAGGTGGCGGCGCTGCCCATTCTGGCGCGCGGCGCGGCGCTGCGGTTTCTGCTGACGCGGCTTTATGACTGGATCAATCGCGATCCTGCAGCGCTGGTGACGGCGAAAGATCCGCTTGAATATGTATCGAAGCTTCGTTTCCATCAGGGCGCCAGTGGCGCTGCGTCTTATGGGTGGCCTGGATGAACCTTGTTGAGATTTACACCGACGGCGCCTGCTCGGGGAACCCGGGGCCGGGCGGCTGGGGCGCCATTATGATTTTCAAGACGACGCGCAAGGAGGTTTCGGGTGGTGAGACTTTGACCACCAATAACCGCATGGAGCTGATGGCGGCGATTGGTGCGCTCGAAGCTCTGAAGCGGCCGTGCGAAGTTCATCTGCACACGGACAGTATGTATCTGAAGGACGGCATCACGAAATGGATCACGGGCTGGAAGGCCAAGGGCTGGAAGACCGCCGACAAGAAGCCCGTGAAGAATATCGATCTGTGGCAGCGCTTGGACCTGGCGCGCGAGGGGCACAAAATTTCCTGGCGCTGGGTGCGCGGGCATAACGGCCACGAGCTGAATGAGGCCGCCGACGCCCTGGCGCGGGCGGCGGTTCCTTCGCGTTAGAGGCGAATATTCGGGGCAGTTTCCCTTTTTTGGGGAAATTCGATGCTAATTGCGGAGGTCGCCGGCGCAACAATTGTTGAACCGTGTCCGTATTACATGACAGAGTTCCGGCTTGGGGTTGGGGGACCTGACGGATGGGGAGTGCTGCGACAGAACATGTCGGCACGCTTGCGACTGCGTTGTCGCATGCTAAGCGGCTGCTTGCCGCCTCGCCCGCGCTCGCCGTCGAGCAACTTCATGAAATCCTGAAAGTGGTGCCACAGGATGCCGGGGCGCGGGCGCTTTTGAGCTCAGCCTATCGCGCGCTTGGGGACAGGTTGACGGTCGAAGAAGATCGCGCCGGGGCCGACCGGGCTTACGGCGAGTCTATCCGGGCCTCGGTTAACGACCCGCGTTTACTGAATGCGGCGTCGGCTCTTTGCGCCGGTCAATTGCCGATTGCCGAGCGTCTGCTGCGCGCGCATTTGAAGCAACAGCCCACTGACGTTGCCGCCATTCGCATGCTTGCCGAAGTGGCGGCGCGGATTGGGCGGCACGGCGATGCGGAAAACTTGCTGCGGCGGGCACTTGAACTGGCGCCCAGTTTCGAAGCGGCGCGGCACAATTACGCGATCATTCTCTATCGCCAGCAGAAGATGGCGGAAGCCTTGGGCGAGATCGATTGGCTGCTGGGGCGCGATGCGCGCAATCTGAACTATCGCAATTTGAAGGCAGCATCGCTTGCGAGACTGGGCGAGTATTCCAGCGCCATTCCGCTTTATGTGCAATTGCTGAAAGAGATGCCGCGCGATCCGCGGCTGTGGCTGAGTTATGGACACGCGCTGCGCTCGGCGGGACGTCAGAGCGAAAGCGTGATGGCCTATCGCAAATGCATCGACGCGGCGCCTGAGTTTGGTGAAGCGTATTGGAGCCTGGCTAATCTCAAGACTTTCCGGTTTGACACCGACGACATCGCCTGTATGCGCAAAGTGCTGGCGCGGACGGATATTCGCGACGAAGACCGCTATCATTTGCATTTCGCGCTTGGCAAGGCGCTGGAGGATGCGAATGAGTTTTCCGCATCGTTTGACCATTACGCGTTGGGCAACCAGCTGCGCCGGACGCAGGGGAACTACGACGCTAACGACACGACGGTGCAATTGCGCCGGTCAGCTTCGTTCTTTACGCGCGAGCGCTTTGACCAACTGGCGGGAACGGGGGCGCAAGATCCCGATCCGATTTTCATCGTCGGGCTGCCGCGCGCGGGTTCGACCCTGATCGAGCAGATTCTGGCAAGCCATTCCCAAGTCGAAGGGACGATGGAGTTGCCGGACCTTTCCTTTCTGGCGCGGCGCCTGAGTGGCGTGAAGCTGAAGACCGATGCGTCGAAGTATCCGGATAGTCTTGGGGACATGGACGGTGACGCGTTGCGGGCGCTTGGCGAGGAGTATCTGGAACGGACGCGTATCCACCGCAAGACCGACCGGCCGTACTTCATCGACAAAATGCCGAATAACTTCGCGCATGTGGGAATGATTCAGCTGATCTTGCCCGGGGCCAAGATCATCGATGCGCGGCGTCATCCGATGGCGAATTGTTTTTCGGCGTTCAAGCAGCACTTCGCGCGCGGGCAGACGTTTTCATACAGCCTGGAGGATTTGGGCCGGTACTACCGCGACTATGCCGGGTTGATGGCGCATTTCGATAGCGTGCTGCCGGGGCGCATACATCGCGTTTTCTATGAGCGCATGATTGGGGACACTGAGAGCGAGGTCCGCCGTCTGCTTGCTTATTGTGGGTTGGACTTCGAACCTTCGTGCCTGGCTTTTCACGAGAATGAGCGCGCCGTGCGGACTGCAAGTTCCGAGCAGGTGCGCCAACCGATTTACCGCAGCTCGATTGAGCACTGGAAGAATTATGAGCAATGGCTGGGCCCGCTGCGCGATGCGTTGGGGCCGGACTTGAGTGATTACCCGCAAGCCTGATGGCTTGCCGGCGATTTTGGGGAATTGAGTGAAGAAGTTTTGGGGGAGAGTGAACGTGACGAAACAGCTGAGACAATCGAATTTCCGGCGCGTAAGGCTTGCAAGTTTCTTGCTGGCGACCACAGCGTTGAGCAGCGTGATGCCGGCGATGGCGCAGGACGCCAAACCGGATGACAAAACCGAGAGCAAAGGCACGGTCGAAAAGATTACGGTGACCGCACAAAAGCGGCAGCAACAACTGCAAGACGTTCCGGTTGCCGTTCAGGCGCTAACGACCAAGAAACTGGAAGAGCTCCAGGTCTCGGATTTGAACGATTACAGCAAGCACCTTCCCAATGTGACTATTCAGCCGACAAGTCCGGGATTTGTTGGCGTGTATATGCGCGGCGTCGCCAGCGGCGAAAACCGCAACCATTCAGGTCCTTCGCCCAGCGTTGGGATGTATCTGGATGAAATTCCGATCACGACCATTCAAGGCGCTTTGGACGTCCACGTCTACGACATCTCGCGCGTAGAAGCGCTGGCCGGGCCACAGGGCACTTTGTACGGGGCCAACTCACAGGCCGGTACAATCCGCATTATCACCAACCGGCCCGACACTGCGGAGACCTATGGCAGCGTTACCTTTGAAGTCAACGCCGTCGAGCACGGCGGAATTGGTACCAGTGCCGAGGGATTTGTAAACGTTCCATTGGCTGACAATGCCGCCGTACGACTGGTGGGGTGGTCGCAGCACGACGCGGGCTACATCGACAATGTCTACGGCGAGCGCACCTATCAAGAGATTTGGACGCCGCCATTTCCGGGCCCCGGAATCGTCGACAACAATCTTGATCGTGTGCAAGACGATTACAATGAAGTCGATACGTACGGCGCCCGTTTGGCGTTGCGCATCGACTTGAACGAAAACTGGACGGCGACGCCGATGGTCATGGCGCAGGACCAGAAGACCAACGGTATATTCGCCTTTGATCCTCAAAACGGGGATTTGCAACTTACACACTGGTTCCCGGAGAACTCACATGACCGGTGGGTGCTTGCCGCCCTGACGGTCGAGGGAAAAATAAGCAACCTCGATGTGACGCTGGCGTCTGGCTATTTGTCACGCGTCGTCGATGTGAACTCCGACTATGCCGACTACGGATTTTTCTACGATACACTTTTGGGCTACGGCAATTACTTCAACAGCAACGGCGACACCGTCAACCCGGCGGTGATCAATCCGGCGCAATACATTCAAGGCCGCGACGGCTACTCGAAAATAAGCCAGGAAATCCGGTTTGCGTCACCCGCTGAGCAACCGCTGCGCTTCATCGCAGGGCTTTTCTACCAGCGCCAGGAGCACGACATCTTCCAACGGTATCTGCTGGATGGTTTCTTCGACGGCTGGGAAATACCCGGACTGAACGACACCATTTGGCTGACGTCCCAGAAACGCATCGATGTGGACAAGGCCCTCTTTGGCGAAGTCGCTTACGATATATCGAACCAGCTCAGCGTCACCGGCGGTTTGCGCTTTTTCAAGTCGGAGAACTCGCTCGAAGGGTTTTTCGGGTTTTCGGAACAATTTGGAATTGACTACGGCGTGCCCTCCCTGGGCGTGGGATCGTGCTTTGGACCTTCTTCGACAGACCGGGCGCCTTGCACGAACCTTAACAAACTGACGGAAGAAACGGGGTACACTCATCGTCTGAATCTTGCCTACAAAATCGATGATAGCCGGATGGTGTACGCGACCTGGTCGACTGGCTACCGGCCAGGCGGCGTCAACCGGCGCGGTACTTTGGATCCCTACGACTCCGATTTTCTGACCAACTACGAGGTTGGCTGGAAGGCGACACTTGCCAACAACACTATTCGCTTTAACGGTGCGGTGTTCTGGGAAGAATGGGAAGACTTCCAGTTCTCGTTCCTGGGGGGACAAGGTCTCACACAGATCCAGAACGCCGGCGCTGCAACAATCAAGGGAATCGAGGCCGACTTCGAATGGGCGCTGTCTGACAATTTCAAGCTCAATGGCGCTGCAACATTGTTGACCACTGAATTCAGCGGCGGGCCGGGATTCCCAGCGGCTCTCAGCGAATTGCCGGTGACACCGGAGTTTAAGGCCAATGTGACGGCGCGGTATGAGTACAAATTGTTCGGCCTGGACGCCTACAGCCAGGGAACGCTCGTCTTGTCCAGCGATGCAGGTATCGAACTGCGGGAAACAGAAGCTGCAATCATCGGTCGGTTGCCATCTTACGAGCTGATCGATTTGTCGAGCGGCTTCGAAGCCGGAACCTTCAAGGTGGACTTCTATCTGAGCAACATACTTGACGAACGGGCGATTGTGGGCCGTTCAACGGAGTGTGCCATCACGGTGTGCGGCGGCCTGCCCTATGATACGCCGGTACAGCCGCGGACGATGGGCTTGAAGGTTGGAAAGAGCTTCTAGAAAATACTTTGGCGACCCTCTCTTGGCGTTTGAGGGTCGCCAATTTTAATGCCCTACAGCAGCCCCAACACGTGTTCCGCGCTTGAGACTTTGAAGGCGCCGGGTTCTTCGACTTCGATATTCTTGACGACCATGTCTTCGATGATTGCTGCGTAACGCTGGCTGCGAACCCCCATGCCGAATTTCGAGGCGTCCATTTCCAGGCCGACTTTCTTCGTCAGATCGCCGTTGCCGTCGGCGATCATGTGAATTTTGCCGGCCGCGTTCTGGTCTTTGCCCCAGGCGTTCATGACAAAGGCATCGTTGACGGACAGGCAAACGATGGAGTCGACGCCCTTTTTCGTGAAGTCGGCGGCGCGTTCAACATAGCCGGGTAAATGGCGCGCCGAGCAGGTCGGCGTGAAAGCGCCAGGAAGAGCGAAGACCACGACTTTCTTTTTGCCAAACAACTCGTCTGTTGTGACCGGCGCTGGACCTTTGTCGGTCATGTGCATGAGGGTGACGGAGGGGATGCGTTCGCCGACTTTGATAGACATGGGGGTGCCTTTGTAGAGTTTGAGGGGTTCTCAGCGGCGGATGTAGGCGATCTTTGCCCTGTTGACTAGGGCTCTGGTTTATCTCCAGCGCCTGATGACACAGGCGTCAGCCCCATGCCCACACCAGAGCTGCTTTGGGTGCCTACGACCCAAATCTGTTCCAGCGCGCGCGACCCTTCTATGACAGTTATGCGAAGGCGTTTGCCCGAGAGTTTCCGGATGTCGGCGGATTTTCCCAAGGCAATCATCAGTGTCGATGTGTGGCGCTCTGCGGTGAGCTTAGGTATAATTTCCGCTGCCTGAAAGATTTCCGGCCCCTCGACCAGCACCAAGGGTCTGCGGCCTTTGCCTAAACCCGCTAGGCGAATGCCGATGTTGACCTTTCCGCGCGACACGTATTCCCAGACCTCTCGAATCTCCAATCCGCTGGTCATCGGATCGCTTGATGGCCGTCGTCCCGAGTACGACGATATCAAACGAGCGTTGGCTTGACTGAAATTGCGAGTGCCACTCATTGGCGAGTGGATCGTGATTTCGTGCACTGCGGTTGCAGGTACGCACATGTTTTTGCAAGCGCCGTAGTTCAGCTTCAATTTCAGTGTGACTGGCTTGGTTGGATCGGCGGCACGAAACTCAACCGGAAATACTACTTCCTTGTGGTACAGGTTGAGTTGCTCACCATAGGCAACGGCGCGCACAGGTACTGGCCATGAGAGCTCTGGTGCTTCACTCAGGTTCGTGGAGCCCGACCAATCAAATACCGGCGGAATTCCTGATGTTCCGGGCGCTCGCCAGTATGTCCACCAGCCATCGTCCAGCTTCAATTGAACCCCGGCGCGGTTGACCGCACCCGATTCAAACTGCGCGGACTCAAGAATGATCCTGCTGTGGGCGGGCGACCGGCCGGCCCAATTTGTTGTCAGCTCTCCGGCGCTACTCAATGTGACTATTGAGAACGAAAATAAAACACCGAGGGTTGCGTGGCGTTGCATGCTGTTCCGAGTGTAACTGACCTTTTGCCATTGCTGGCCTGCCGGTTGTCACGCCACAGGTAAATACTCCGTGAGAATTTTTAATGTCAAAGCCGAATCATTGCGAAATGACACTATCCGAATTAACCGAACCGGTTTACGGTAGGTGCATGAGCTTATTCGGCAGAGCACGGCAGCAGCGATCAGCAGCGGTGGGGTACCTGGAAGGTCAGGTGCTCATCGCGATGCCGCACATGCCGGATCCCAAAATGGAACAGGCGACTATATTCCTTTGCGCGCATTCAGCACGCGGCGCCATGGGCCTGGTGCTCAACAAGCTTGTCGGAAATATGTCATTTAATGAGTTGCTGCGGCAGTTACGGATCATTCCACAAGTGCGGCGCGTGCAAGGCCTGCCGGTTCTGTTCGGGGGGCCGGTTGAAACGGGGAGAGGCTTCGTCCTTCATTCTTCCGATTACTCAGCTGGGGATAGTACTACAAAAGTCGGGCAGGCTGCGGGTCTGAATGTCGGTCTGACCGCAACTGTCGATGTTGTCCAAGCCATTGCTGAGGGCAAAGGGCCACGCGCTTCGATGCTGGCTCTGGGGTATGCCGGCTGGGGAGCCGGAGAGCTTGAAAGCCAGATTCAGCGCAATGCCTGGCTGACCTGCCAAGCCGACGATTTTCTTTTGTTTGGACAGCTCTACAAAGACAAGTGGGAACACTCGATCCGTAAGCTCGGGATCAATCCTTCACAGCTTTCGCGGGAGACGGGCCGGGCTTGATCCGGGACGCGGGAGGCCACGCGGCGCCGGCGCTCCACGCATATTAGACGCAATAAAATTGTAGGCGGCAGACGCGCTCATCGGCGCGCCGAACAAAAACCCCTGCGCGAATTCGCACTTCAGGCCCGCCAAACTGACTGCCTCGTTCTGAGTTTCGACACCTTCGGCCACGACAGACATATCCAAATCATGGGCAAGGCGGATGATCGAGCGCAACACCACGGGCGTTTCCTGATTGTGGGCCATGTCGGCTACGAAACTGCGGTCGATTTTCACCGTGTCGAAAGGAAAGCGCTGCAGGTAGGCCAACGAGGAAAAGCCAGTCCCGAAATCGTCGAGCGCCAGACCGGCGCCGGCGTCTTTGAGGTGGGTGAGCGCATCGGCCATCGAATCCGGATTCTGCATGATCACGCTTTCGGTCAATTCGAGCTTGAGCGTCAGCCGGGCCAATTGGTGAGAGTTGACGGTGTTGATGACATCGTCGAAAAATTCTGCGCGCATCAACTGCCGGGCAGAGACATTGACGCTGCAGAACAGCGGTTCGCGCGCCGGGAAATTGGTTTGCCAGCGGCGCAATTCGGCAGCCGCGCGCTTCACGGCGTAACTGCCGAGCGGGACAATGAGGCCGGTTTCTTCGGCGAGCGGAATGAATTCGGCAGGTGAAAGCATGCCGCGCTGCGGATGACGCCAGCGCATAAGCGCCTCGAAGCCGGCAATAGAGTTGTCTTCCAGGCGGACGATGGGCTGGTAGTGAATTTCAATCTGTTCGCGCTCAAGCGCCGTGCGCAAGTCGGCATCCATCGTCAAGCGGTCGGCGGAACGGGGCTTCATTTGCGGCTGATAAATTTCAAAGCCGCCCCGCCCTGCCCGCTTGGCGTGGTACATGGCAACTTCCGCTTCGCGCAGGACGTCGCCACCGTTGCGGTGTGCGGGCTCGATCAGGGCCAGACCAATGGAGGCTGCAGGATAGATTTCCCGGCCACCGACAGCGACGGGCTGGGTGAGCGCATCGCGGATGCGCTGAGCGACCTGAGCGCCGTCCTCGTCACCATGCGAGCCCAGGGCGAAGACCGCGAATTCGTCGTTGCCAAGGCGCGCGACCGCATCGTCCGGACCGACGGCATGGTCGAGCCGCCGCGCGATCTGCGCCAGGAATTTGTCGCCGGCCTCGTGGCCCAAGCTGTCGATGACGGTGCGCAAGCGATCAACGTCGATTGCCAGGACGGCGCCATGACGGCGCCCCCGGCCCGACTTCATTGACAACAGGACATTGTCCAGGCGTTTCAGGTAGGCGCTGCGTTGCATGAGACCGGTGACGGCGTCGATCGCGTCATCGCTTTGACGCTGACCCTCCTGGCCTTTGCGGGCGGTGATATCACTGACGACACCGATGCAGCGTATGGCCTTGCCTTTGGTGTCGGCGACGCAACTGGCGCGCAGCTGGATCCAGCGCGTTCCGCCCTTGGCATGGCGCATGCGCATTTCGAGGGTAAAGGATGAATTGCCCTGGCGGCGATGGGCGTTCATCGCATCGGCGTAGATCTGAACATCTTCCGGTGCGATGCGGTCGGCCCATTTGCGCTCCGACGTTCCGAGCGCGCCAGCCTCCAGCCCCAGCAAGGCCTCGACCGACGGGGACATAAACAACGTGTCGGAGTCGAAATTCCAGTCCCACAGGCCCTGATGGGCGGCCGCCAGGCCAAGCGCATAGCGGTATTCGGATTCGCGGGCCTTGCGGCCTTCCTCCGACAGCTCTTCCCGCGATTGCTCGTCGAGGTCGGGCTCGCGGGGAACGGCGGCGGCGAAACTCAATGCCAGGGCACCCGAGGTAATCAGGGCGTCAATGTATAGCGACAGATTGGGGACATGTTGAGCCACTTCCAGGGGCATGAAGGCGGGAACAAGGGCTGCGAGAGCAAGCAGAACAATACCCGGTACAAGTGCCTTGGCCCGGAACCCGGTGCCAAAAGCATCGAGAATCGCAAGTAATCCGATCAATACCGGTGCGACAATCAACAAGACGGCAAGGAAGGGGTCTGCGAGTTCGACACCGAAGGCCGACGAGATGGAAAAACCCATCATCGCAAAAATCGCCGCGTCGAACAGCAGCGCAAGGCGCGGGCGCCGGTCGTCCCAGCCCAAATGCGAAATCACATAGCGCAACATGCAGGCGAACATCACGCCGCCGCTGACTTGCAAGACCTCTTTTTGAACATTCAAAAGGGACTGACCGAGGATAAGGACGATGAGTGCAGTCAACGCACCTGCCGCCCACGCCGGCTGGGTGGAGTTGCGAAATACCGACAGGCTTGCAAGCCAGGCAGTCATCACCAAGGCCGCACCCGCCAACAGCCCCATGACAAGCGTCTCGGTGCGCTTGGAGGCTGCGAGGATTTCTGGTTTCCAGAATTTCCAGGAGGCGCTTGCGCGTCGCCCCTTGGTTGCGAACGTGAACGTGGATTTCGCAAACGGATCCAAAAACAACTCTGCCGCCTGGACCCCACCCAAATCGAGCAACTGCGCCCGGCCGCCTTGGCCTTGCGCCAGCACGCCGGTGAGTTGCAGTTCGGAAGCGCCGCCGAGATAGCGAAATATCCCCCCGGTGCCGGCGTCGATGGTGACGATGCGATGCAGGGTCAGGCGTTTCGGATTGGCAAGCTCGAGTACGTACGAGGTGTTGCCCGCATTAGCCGCTTGAGTATCACCGGCCGAACCGGGGGCGTCCTCTTCGAGCCAAGGTGTGATATCGGACACGCCCTGGTCGAGCAAAATGGGTGCAGCGGCCTGAGCCACGAACCCAGTGCCCGCCCCGATCGCCAAAATCGCAAGGCACAGCGCGCGCGTAAGCCAATCGCGGACTCGCGAGCGGCGGGACCGGAGGGCTGATGTATCCATGGCGCGCGCAACACTGGACAAAGCGGGGACAATCTTTTCCGGTTATACCATTGGTTCCCAGTGTAGCGCGCTACCCATGATTCAGCGGTTAACGATGTGCGAATAAATGTCCGGGCGCTACTGCACTTTCAGCAGTTCGACTTCAAATACCAGCGTTTGCAGGGGGGGGATTGCCCCAGGCGAGCCGTCTTCGCCGTAACCCAAGTCCTGTGGGATCACGAGTTCAGCCTTTTCACCCTCTTTCATCAGCTGCAAGCCCTCGGTCCAGCCGGCGATCACGCGGTTGAGCGGAAAGGAGATGGGATCTCCACCACTGGAGGAGTCGAACTGTTTGCCGTTGATGAGCTTGCCGGTGTAATGCACCGTTACCTTGCTGGTGGGGCCAGGCTGCTTGCCCGACCCGGATTTCACACTGCGAATTTGCAGACCGCTGGCGGTGACTTTGACACCTTCTTTTTTGGCATTTGCAGTCAAGAACGCTTCATTTTTTTCTGAACTAAGGTCTGGCGGCACTTCGGTCTCCTATGGGTTTTCGGTGTCGGATATTTCTTCAGGTTCATTGCGTTACTCCACCTTGAATAATTCCACCTCGAATACGAGCGTTTGAAGAGGTGGGATCGTTCCTGGGTGCCCTGCTTCGCCGTAGCCCAAATCTTGCGGTACGACGAGTTCGACCTTTTCACCCTCTTTCATCAGTTGCAGACCTTCAATCCAGCCTGGAATGAAGATGCTCAAGGGATAGGTGACGGGGTCTCCGCCGCTGGACGAGTCGAACTGCTTGCCGTTGATGAGTTTGCCGGTGTAGTGGATCGTCACTTTGCTTGAGGGCACCGGTTGCTTGCCTGATCCTGGTTTCAGGGAGCGGATCTGCAGACCGCTGCCTGTCACCTTGACGCCGTCTTTCTTTGCATTGGCGGCGAGGAATGCTTCGTTCTTTTCCGGACTAAGTTCTGCTGGCGTTGCAGTCTCCTGTGAGATTTCGGTGGGGAACATTTCAGTTGGTTCATCGATCTCGCTTGGGCTTGTGAGGCTGTCGAGCAAACCACCGGGGGCAAAAATTCCTATCGTCAATACCAGGCAAACCAGGCCTGCGCCGATGGCGGCCTTTGCCGGTGTAGACAGGTTGGCGGCCCAGGCGGGCAGAGATTTTTTTTTGGTCATGGCGTTTTGCTTTTCGTCACTTGATTGCGGGAACAGGGTCGCCTGCGATGACGGCAAATAGCAGATGATCCTGCCATTCGCCATTGATCTTTAGATATTTTCGCGCCGTGCCTTCTGCGGTAAAACCTGCCTTGATGAGCACCCGGCGCGAGGCTGCATTCGAGGGCAGGCAGGCTGCTTCGATGCGATGAAATCCCAGGCGGTCAAAGGCGTGGCGTACCAGGGTCGCGACCGCGTCGGTCATGAGGCCCTGGCCAGCAAATTTTTTGCCCGTCCAATAGCCCAGAGTGACCGCCGATTGGGCTATTCCCTGACGGGCGTTGGACAATTGGCAACCGCCGGCGACTTCGTTTGTCTGGCGGTCGAAGACGAAAAACATGAAGCCCGTTCCCTCGCGTGCCGCTATCTGATAGCGCCGCAAACGGCGGCGATAGGCGGCGAGAGACAATTCGTCGGCGGC
>VFKO01000333.1 GCA_009885515.1 Rhodobiaceae bacterium
CGTCTTTCGTCGAGCGCGGGGCGCCGAACGATTTGTCGATAACGACATTACGGCCTTTCGGACCAAGGGTTACCTTGACCGCATCGGCCAGGATGTCGACGCCACGGAGTAACCGGTTGCGCGCATCCGAATGAAATTTTACTTCCTTCGCTGCCATGTGAATTCAATTCCTTTTTTGTCGGGGTGCTGAGAGTTTAAGAGCGATAAAAAACGGCATTAAGCCGCTTTCTTCGATACGCTCTTCGCGCCTTCGAGCACGCCCATGATGTCGGATTCTTTCATGATCAACAGGTCTTGCCCATCGACCTTAACTTCGGTGCCGGACCACTTACCGAACAGAATGCGGTCGCCAGCTTTCACTTCCGGAGCGATACGCTCGCCCCGTTCGTCGCGGCCACCTGGGCCAACGGCGATGATTTCGCCTTCTTGCGGCTTTTCCTGAGCGGTGTCAGGAATGATGATTCCACCAGAGGTCTTGGTTTCTTCTTGCACGCGCTTCACAACCACACGGTCGCCGAGCGGACGGAACTTCATGAGGTTCTCTCCTAATTGTTGGTCAAACGATTTGAAAATTGACGGCTGTTAGCACTCACCACTGACGAGTGCTAATGCGCGGGTTAGGATTTAGGGACTGAGCCCGTTAAGGTCAAGGGGGTACGAAAGAAAATGTCGTGGGAAATTTATTGCAGCTATTTCAATGTGTTAACTCAGTATTTTACACTGCAGCCATAGGCGTCGGTCGCTGTTTCGAGAACCTGACGGCCTGCACTGACGGCGGCAAAGGCTTCGCGGACGTAGTTGCGGGCAGTGGCAATTGTGGCTGTTTCCGTCGAAGGCTGATCATCGATGGCGCCCATGTAGCGAAGCTTTCCCGTCTTATCGATGACGAACATATGGGGGGTGGTTTGGGCTTCATAGGCACGGCCGATAGTGCCCGCGGGATCGAGCAACACGGCAGTTGGATTGGCGCTTCGTGAGGCACTTAATTGGTTAGCACCAGCACCATTGACGTGACCCTGCTTTCCAGGTGCGGACGAAATGATGGAGAGCCAAACGGCACCTTTGGATGTCAGCTCCTGCTGCAGTTTTTGCATGTTGCCGGAGCTGTAGTGTTTCTTCACGTAGGGGCAGCCGTCGTTAGTCCATTCCAGGATTACTGTCTTTCCGGCGAAGTCGCTGAGAGAGCGCGACTTGCCGTTTGAGTCGAACGCCGTGAAGGCCGGCGCAGTTTGGCCGATGACCGGTTCGGCGCGGGCGCTTTGCGATGTGAGACAGAGCGCTGCGATGAGTGCAAAGACCATGCGTGTCATCATTTATTCTCCAGTGTTTCCAGCAAGAGCGATTCCGTCAGCAACTGCGGCAAAATTTCCGGCTCCCGCCCGCCTGCAGGATAATACAAATAGAGCGGGACGCCGTCGCGGGCGCGCTGCTTGAGCAGGCTGCTAATTTCGGGGTTCTGATTTGTCCAGTCGCCAACCAGGTAGGTGGTGTTTGCCGCCTTGAAGGCGGCGAGCACCTTGGCAGAGGCGAGCGCTACTTTTTCATTATACAAACAGCTGACGCACCATGCGGCTGTCAGATTTACGAACACCGGTTTTCCCTGCGCGCGCAATTCGGCCAGGCGCGCGGCGGTGTAGGGTTGTGACAATCCGCCCACGGCCGCCGGTTCGCGTTCGGATTTCTTTCCTTCAAGTGGCACTGTGACAAGCGCAACTGCCGAAGCGAATCCAACGACAAACAGAATAGCACTGACCGCTGATCGCCTGGTTTGCGCCAAGCCAAAGGCCCACGCTGCAAGCGCTAGGCAAACGATTCCAATCATCACGCGGAACAAGCCTTCGGGTGAGACCTGCTGTGATAGAACCCAGACAAGCCAAACTGCGGCGCCATACATCGGGAAAGCGAGGAACTGTTTGAAGCGCTCCATCCAGGCGCCGGGCTTTGGCAACAGGCGAATGAGGGCCGGGCTAAAGCTGAACACCACCCAGGGCAATGCCAACCCGAAACCCAAAGCGAGAAAAATTGCAATGGTGATCGCCGCCGGTTGGGTGAAGGCGTAGCTCATGGCGGCACCCATGAAGGGTGCCGTGCAAGGGGCTGCAACGACAACGGCGAGCACGCCTGTGAAGAACGTGCCGATCAATCCGCCCTGACGCGAAAGCCCTTCGCCTGCACCTTGAAGCGAGGAGCCGAACTGAAACAGGCCGGATAGATTGAAACCGATCAGGGCCAGGACATAGGCGAGGACCGCGACCGAAAGCGGCGATTGCAACTGGAAGCCCCAACCCGCGTCTTCACCGGTACTGCGCAGCCATAACAATGCGCCTGCGAGACCCGCAAAGGTTGCCATCACGCCGAGCAGATAGGCGATACCGTCGAGCCAAGGGCGCTGCGTGTGCCCGGACTGCACAAGTGCCAGCGCTTTCATCGACAGGATCGGAAAGACGCAGGGCATCAAATTCAGAATGAGGCCGCCCAGAATTGCAAACAGGATCGCTTGCACGAGCGGCATCTGAGATGCCACTGCGGTGGGTGATGCCGGTACGCCGCCGCGTTGCAGGGAGACTTCGTATGACTTGCCGTCGGCGAGCACCAAGACGCCGTCGATTTTATCTATGTCGCCACGGCGTTCGACATCGCGCAGCCGCCAGCCGGGCGGTACGGCAATGGCGAAGCCAGCGCCGCGTGGTTCTGAGACTTGCAGCGCTGATGCCTTGATCAGGCCTTTTGTGTAGGGAAAAAACTGGGCGCCAAGTCCGCGCTCCACCCGATCAACTGTGGGAACAAAATACAGGGTCACCGCTTCGTCACTCAGAGAGAAGCGCGCCTCAAACGGTGCGGACGGCGACGGTTCACGGGCGCGGGATGCTGCGAAAGCCTGGCGCCATTCGGGGTTGGGGGCTGGATCAGTCGCGACTACAGGAAGCGTGAGGTCGAGGGTTGCTTGCTCGGGTACGCAAATGTCTTTGCATACGAGCCATGCGGCATCGACTTTGACCGTGACGATGTCGCCGGGGCGCAATCCGGCGGGTACGGTCACTTCCGAGCGCAGGAGGATTTGCTCGGAAAATCCATAGTTGGCGAGATCACCAAACGGGATGCGTTCGGGATGCGGCCACTTGATATCCGAGGCCACAAACCCGGGTGGGAGGGTCCACGACAATGTTGTCGGCTCTCCGGACTCTCCGGGATTGCGCCAATAGGTGTGCCACTGGGGCTGCATACGCTGATGGAGTGCGAAAGAGATCGTGCCGCCGGCTGCGGGAACGCCAGTGACTTCCGAGACCAGGCGCGCCTCGACGCGTGGGGTCGTGGCCATTTCTGCGGCCCACGCACCGTTGGCGCCCATTGCTGCCGCGAGGGCGA
>VFKO01000420.1 GCA_009885515.1 Rhodobiaceae bacterium
GAAAGCGTTGGATGGAGTCCTTGTCCATCGGCACTTCGCTGACCGGTGTGAGTGCGACGGTGCTGATTTCGCCAATGGAGGTTTGGCTTTCGGCATCGAACTGGCGGATTGACTCCAAGGTGTCGCCAAACAAGTCCAACCGTACCGGCGTTTCCAGGCCAGGCGGAAAGATATCGATGATGCCGCCGCGGACGGCAAAGTCGCCTGGCTCAACGACCGCGCCCGCGCGGTTGAAGCCGTTGCGGGTGAGAAAGGACAAGAGTTCATCGACTTTGACCGTACCGCCCTTTTTGGCAACGAAGCATGCGCTGGCAATCGCGTCGCGGGGGGGAACGCGCTGCAATGCGGCGCTAACCGTTGCAACGACGACGCGGGGGCTGCGCGTGGGAACCGAGAGCGCCGCCAGCGTCGCCATGCGTTCAGCCACGATCTCCGGCTTAGGGGAGACGCGGTCGTAGGGAAGGCAGTCCCAACCGGGGAACTGGAGGACGGTCAGGGTGGGCTCATAGAATTTCAACGCCTCGGCCAATGCGGCCATGCGCGGTTCATCGCGGGCGATGTGGAGGTGCAGGCTGCCGGATTTCCTGACCGCCTGAGCGATCAGAAAAGCGTCATAGCCCTCGGGTGCGCCGGCTAAAGTCGTGAATTTGCTCATAGAGTTTCGTGCGATACTGGCCGGGTGGCGTGCGACGCTCGCACAACCAGTCATAGAGGTCTTGATCGGGAACATTAAGCAGGATTTCGAAGTCCGCCAATGCTGTTTCGTCAAGCTGTTCGAGGTGGGCGTCCGCGAAAGGGCCGAGAACCAAGTCAACCTCTTTCATGCCGCGGTGCCAGGCACGGAACCGGATGCGCTTGCGACGACGTTCAGGGTCGGTTTCCATGTGCCTCGTATAGGGGGTGGCGTCTATTTGTGCCAGGGATTCCGACTGGAAACACTCGACGAGCCAGCCTATATAAAGTGGTCACTCCCAAGGGATTTTCTTTATGAATATGAATGATCCCATCCCTTTGTCTCGCACTAAGCTCGACGGGGTACTGGCGCGTACTATGCAGGTCGTAAAGCTCAGAGACGGGCGGCGCCTGGGGTATGCACAGTTCGGCTCGCCCAGTGCTCTGCCAGTGTTCTATTTTCATGGCTGGCCTGGCTCGCGGCTTGAGGCGGGGTTCTTCAATATTCCCAGCGTTCAAATGATCGGCGTGGATCGACCGGGCTATGGTTTGTCGGACCCGTCGCGCGAGCGCAAGCTTTCGGACTGGCCGCGCGATATCGAGGAGTTGGCCGATCATTTGGGATACAACAGATTCGCCGTCGTTGGCATGTCAGGCGGCGGGCCCTATGCGGCAGCTTGCGCTTATTATCTGAAGGCGCGATTGACGAAAGTCGCGATCGTCGCGGGGTTGGGGCCGCCTGAGGCCCCGGGCATGGGAGGCAGCCGTGTAGGCTTTCTGCTTGATTTGGGGCAAAGGCCGTTGCGCTCCGCCGTGCTGATGAATGTCGCCAGAGCGCTGATCCGCAATCCCGCCGCGGAGAAGCACTTTGAGCGAATCAAGCTTAGGCTGCCACGCGCCTCGAAGGACGTTGATGCCATGACACCTGAGTTTCTGCGCATGTTGCTGATGAGCTTCCGCGAAGGGTTGCGGGCATCGGTGAAGGGAGCATCCTCGGATGCGCGCGTCTATGGCGAGCCTTGGCCCTTTGCACTGTCGGATATTCGGGTCCCGGTCTCAGTCTGGCACGGCAAACACGATGCGCAGGTTCCGGTGTCGATCGGAAAGTACTATGCCAAGCATATCCCGAATGCACGCGGCACATTTCCCGACGACGAAGGGCATGTTTCTATAGTCACGAATTATATAGAGGCAATTATCGGCGATTTGCGTGCGCCCTGAAATTCTCTTTCCGCTTTTTGCTGATGTCGTAACGCTGCCGGGAATCGGGTCGCGCTTTGCAAAACTGATTGGTAAGTTGGCCGGACCGCGTTTGGTTGATCTGCTATGGCACAAGCCGGTTTCACTGCACAACTGGAGCCGGAGGGAAACCGTTGCAAGCGCTCCGGACGGCGAAGTGGTGACGCTGACGTTGACGATCGTGGAGCATACACCGCCGCATCGCGCCGGAATGCCATACAAAGTCAGGGCGAGCGACGAGACGGGTTTTATTGATCTCGTCTTTTTCAGGGGACACAAGGATTATTTGAAGGCAGCACTTCCTGCAGGAGACACTCGCTATGTGAGTGGCAAGATCGAGCGCTATGATGGCCGCCCACAAATGCCACATCCCGAACGGTTGCTGGACGAAAAGGCGTTTGTGGCGGCACCGGTGATTGAGCCCGTCTATGGCGGCACGGAAGGACTGCCGCCGCGGACTCTGACGCGGTCGGTCGCCTGCGCGGTCGAAAAAGCACCTGACTTGCCGGAATGGCAAGATGACGCGTGGTTGCGGAAACAGGGATGGCCGGGCTGGCGCAGCGCACTGGTGAAATTGCATACGCCGCAGACGCTGACGGATCTGGAGCCAAACTCGCCTGAGCGGCGGCGGCTGGCATTTGACGAACTTCTGGCAAGCCAACTGGCGTTGGTGTTGGCTCGCTCGCGGATGCGGAATGTCAACGGACGCAGCCTGAAAGGTGATGGACGTTTGCGTGCCCGTGCGCTCGCGGCTCTGCACTTCACACTTACACGGTCACAGCAAGAAGCGTTGTCGGAGATTTCCGCCGATATGGCTTCCAGCCAACGCATGCTGCGCATGCTTCAAGGTGATGTTGGTGCCGGGAAAACGGTGGTGGCTTTCCTCGCCATGTTGACCGCGATCGAATGCGGTGCGCAAGCGGCGCTAATGGCGCCCACGGAAGTGTTGGCAAGGCAACACCGCGCCTCACTGGCACCGTTAGCGGAAGCGGCCGGCGTTTCGCTAGCGTTACTAACTGGGCGCGAGCGTGGGCGTGAGCGAGATGACATTCTGCAGCGCTTGCAGTCAGGCTCACTCGGTATATTGATTGGAACACACGCGTTGATTTCCGAGACAGTGGTGTTCAATGATCTGGGCCTGGTTGTCGTTGACGAGCAGCACCGCTTTGGTGTGCACCAGCGTTTGACACTGTCCGGCAAAGGCCACCAGCCTGCCGATATTCTGGTGATGACCGCAACGCCTATCCCGCGCACGCTGGCGTTGACGGCGTACGGCGATCTGGACATGTCCAGGCTGAGGGAGAAGCCTGCCGGGCGAAAAGCAATCGCTACCCGTGCCATCCCGTTGGAACGCCTTGACGAAGTCGTGAATGGAATTGGGCGCGCTGTGGCGCAAGGAGAGCGATCCTTTTGGGTGTGCCCTTTGGTCGAGGAAAATGAAGATTTGGACCTTACTGCCGCAGAAGAGCGGTACGATGTATTGAAGGCAATATTTGGAGACAGAGTCCGCCTGATTCACGGGCGAATGAAGCCGGCCGAGAAAGACGAGGCAATCGAGGCCTTCCGGTCCGGAGTGGCGCACATCCTGGTGGCAACGACGGTGATCGAGGTAGGCGTGGACATACCGGATGCCACGATTATTGTCATTGAACACGCGGAACGCTTTGGACTGGCGCAATTGCATCAACTTCGAGGCCGCGTGGGGCGCGGAGAAAAGGCATCTACCTGTTTGCTGCTTTATCAGTCACCACTGAGTGAAACTGCACGTGCACGTCTTGATTGTCTGCGCAACACTGAAGACGGTTTTGATATTGCTGAGGAAGATTTGCGGCTTCGTGGAGCGGGTGAACTATTGGGAGAAAAACAGTCAGGCTTGCCTGAATTCCGGCTCGCCGACTTGTCGATGCATGGTGACCTTGTTGCGGCGGCCAGCGACGATGCGCGGCTTATCGTGGCACGCGATCCATCCCTCGAAACCAGCCGGGGCGAAGCGCTGCGTGTGTTGCTCTATTTGTTTGAGCGCGATGACGCAGTCCGAACCATGAGGTCGGGTTGATATTATGTTGGCTGCTATCCCCCTCAGCATTTTGGTCGGTGCTGTCGTTGTCGCAACATCGGTTGTCTCCGGCATTTTTGGGATGGCCGGCGGGCTTGTCCTGATGTTGATACTCGGTGTCTTGTTGCCGGTTCCAGCGGCAATGATACTGCACGGTGTCACACAGTTTTTCTCAAATGGATGGCGCGCGGTCATTTGGCGTCAGTGGATCGATTGGCGTATCATCGCATATTATTGCATGGGTGCGTTTCCGGCGCTTATCGTTCCTGTGGCGATCGCGTACGTCCCCGACAAACCCGCAATGCTCATCTCGTTGGGTCTCATGCCCTATGTGGCGTTGATGCTTCCCGAACGCCTGGCTCTCGATGCGACAAAGCGGTCACACGCAATTGTTTGCGGTTTCCTGGTGGCCGGACTTCAGCTCGTCGCCGGGGTGGCGGGCCCCTTGCTCGACACGTTTTTTGTCCGCTCACAGATGGACCGGCGCGCGGTTGTGGCGACAAAGGCCGCGACGCAGGCGCTTAGCCACTCGTTGAAGGTGGGGTATTATGGGGTGTTGCTATCTCTCGTTCCTGATCTTGGGGCGGATGTTTATGGGGCGGCAATCCTTGCTGCGATAGCGGGGACCACGCTGGCGGGTCCAGTGCTTGAAAAATTGACCAATGAAAATTTCCGCCGTTGGACCCAGACCATAGTCCTTTGCGTTGGGGCCATCTCGGTATTGCAAGGCATTTGGCTCCTCTTGTTTTAATCAACTCGTGCATTGACGCCGTCCACCACGTCAGCGCAATCTTGGGATGATGTCTGCTAGCCAACCCAGTTTCGCACCCGCACTCAACGCCGCCATTCAACGGGCTATGGTTGGAGTAAATGCTATTGCAAATCTTCACCGGTTGTCGGGCGGGGCAAGCCAGGAGACCTGGTCGTTTGATGCGCTGACTGGCGATCAAATCTTACCGCTCGTTCTGCGCCGGGCACCAGGGGGAGCGTTGGTACAAAGGTCTGTTACAGCGGTCAGCCTGGCAACCGAAGCGCGCGTCATTCGATTGGCGGAGGCGGCCCGAGTGCCGGTTCCGCCCGTACCCTATGTTCTGCAAGACTCCGATGAGCTTGGTCCGGGGTACATCATGGGCCGGATCGAAGGCGAAACTATCGCTCGCAAAATTCTGCGTGACCCCGAATACGCGGCGGCCCGGCCAAAGCTGGCCAGGCAATGCGGTGAAATTCTAGCGCTCATTCACGGGATTGGAAAATCTCAACTTGGTGAACTCAGAGTCGTTACTCCCAAGGCGCAATTCGAACAATATCGCAGTATTTACGACGGATATGACTATCCTCATCCGGTTTTTGAAGTAGCTTTCAAGTGGCTTGAAGGGCGAATTCCGGAACCCCGCGAACTCACCCTTGTTCATGGAGATTTCCGAAATGGCAATCTAATGATTGGTCAGGATGGGGTTCGCGCCGTATTGGACTGGGAGTTGACGCATATTGGGGACCCTGCCGAAGATCTTGGCTGGATCTGCGTCAACTCATGGCGATTTGGCGAAACTCACAAAGTTGTCGGTGGGTTTGGAGACGTCAGCGAGTTGCTGGCAGGTTATGCGGGAGCAGGAGGCGCTGGCATGACGGCTGAGCGCGTAAAATTCTGGGAGGTTTTTGGCACGCTCAAGTGGGGCATCATGTGCATGACGATGTATCAAGCCTTTGCACTTGGTTCGGATCGAAGCGTTGAACGTGCGGCGATCGGCCGGCGCTCATCGGAGACTGAAATTGATCTGGTCAATCTGCTGTATCCCAAGGCCCCTGCACCATGATGGATCAACCTTCGGCAACTGAAATTCTGACCGCTGTGCGTGAATTCATCGAGAAGCATGCGATGCCAGAGCTCACGGGCCGCACAGCCTTTCACGCGCGCGTCGCAGCAAACGCCATTGCAATCATTGTCCGGGAGCTTGATCAGGGTGACCGCGCAAACGTCGCAGAACAATTGCGACTTGAGCAATTGTTGCAGCGAAAGGGAAACCTCGCCGAGCTCAATCGAGAACTCTGCCGGAGGCTTCGTACCAATGAACTTGCGATTGATGACGCTGGACTGAGCCGGCATCTTACGCTGACCACACTCGCGAAGGTTGCAATCGATCAGCCGAATTACTCCGGTCTATTGCATTCCCCGCATCGTCCGGATTAAGCTGTTGCAGTCTGAACACGATCCGCAGCTGAATGTTGCGGAAGGGCCGCTCCTGCACCGAGCCGTGATACGAAGTTGTGCGGTTTGGATTCGGTGGCAACATGGCGGCCAGAGGTCGCATTCTACAGTTTGGCTTGTTGGGATTGCTCGCTATTGTCATTCTCGGCGGGCTGTCGGCGTATGCTGCGCGCGACAACATCATTCGGTTTACGCTTAATCCGAACCGCAATTTCGGCGAAGGCGCGCAGGCTACAGCACCAAACTACGCGGTGCGTTCAGTGTGGGCCGCGCAGCCTAATGTGGCAACCAAACCTGTCGATGTGTTCTTCATTTACCCAACGGTCTATTTTTCGGGTGAATATTGGAACGCACCGATTAAAAATGCGTCTGTTCGCGAGCGCTTAACCCGGATAATCCGGCCGCTCTATGTGGCGCCGTTTTCTGCAGCGGCGAATTTGTATATGCCGCTCTACAGGCAAGCGGCACCATACAGTTTCATGGGCAGTAGCGAGGACGGACGCTCGGCTCGTGAATTGGCATTTGATGATGTGAGCAAGGCATTCCGGTTGTTTTTAGACCAGCTCAATGATGGCCGGCCGTTTATTGTTGCTGGATATGGGCAAGGGGCGCTTTATGGATTCCGGCTCATTTCGGAACTCGACCCATCTGAGCGCAATCGGCTGCTTGCGGCGTATTTGCTTGAAATTGCCATCCCCGTGGAGCTTACAAGAACAATGGCAAAGTCAACTCCGCTTTGCGATTCTCCAGACCAAATTGGCTGCATCGTTGTTTGGCATTCCACCACACAACACACGCGTGGGGATCTCCCACGGCAGAACGCCCTTGTGTGGAGACCGGGTGGCGGATGGGACGCCACCCGTGGCCGCGAACTGGCTTGCGTCAACCCGCTGACTTGGACGGTCTCGGGGCGCGCAGGAACCCCAGATATGAATTTGGGCGCTGCGACTTTGCCGGATTTTGGAACCCGGAGCACAAACATCACACGCGCATTGACGTCGGCAGACTGTTGGAACGGGTTGCTATTCACAGACATTCCGCCCGATCCGATATTTTTGTGGGCGGGTCCGCGATATCAGGAGCTTTTTCCGTCTAACGTGAATCCATTTTATGCCGACATTTCGGACAATGTAGAACGGCGAATAAAGTCCTTTCTGGCACAAGGGAGCCTGTCCGAGCCGCCACCCGATGAAGGCAGTATTCCCAATGGAGAACTCACCGTGCCTTAGCGCCTCTTAGGCACCATGCGCACCAATTATTGCGACCGAACACACATTCATCGATGGTGAACCGCCGAGATTGTGAGTTAGTCCGATCTTCGGGTTCTTGAGTTGCCGCGCACCAGCGCGGCCCTGGAGCTGCAAATACATTTCGTAGAGCATTCGAAGGCCACTCGCACCAATTGGATGGCCGAAGCATTTCAGCCCTCCGTCGATTTGACAGGGCACCTTTCCATCGGCGTCATAATACCCGTCCATCACATCATATACTGCCCGGCCTTCATCGCTGATGAACAAATCCTCCATGGTCACAAGCTCGGTAATCGAAAAGCAATCATGCACTTCCATCATGGAGACTTGCTCACGTGGGCGTTTTATGCCGGCTTCATCATAGGCGCGTTTTGCCGCGATACGGGCCGTGTGGAAGTAACTGCCGTCCCATGAATTGTGCGTGCTCTCAAGGCCATTCGACAACGCGAGCTGCAACGCCTTCACCGTGATTATATCCTTCTTACCCATCGCGCGGGCGATTTCCGGCGTTGTGACGATGGCGCATGCCGCGCCATCAGACACGCCGCAACAGTCAAACAGCCCCAGCGGCTCGGCAATCATTGGTGCGTTGAGCGCCATGTCTTCGGTGATCGGCTTTTGCAAATGAGCCTTCTGGTTCTTGGCGCCATTCGCATGACTCTTGACCGAAACGTGTGCAATTGATCTTTTCAGGTCTTCTTTGGACACGCCGTGCTTGGCACGGTAAGCGGAGGCGAGTTGCGCAAAATTTCCCGGAGCCGATCCATTTGCGCCCCACTGCGGCAGAAGCGTTCCAGGCTGGCCTGTTGGCAGGCCGCCGTAGCCGGTGTCCTTCAATTTTTCTACACCAAGTGCCAACGCGATGTCGCAAGCCCCGGCCGCGACTGCATAGACGGCTCCGCGGAATGCTTCGGAACCAGAAGCACAAAAATTCTCAACGCGTGTGACTGAAATATTGGGTAAGCGAAGTGCTACAGACAGGGGAGTCCCGCCCTTGCCTACCGATTGTTCATCAATGTGCGTGGAGAACCATGCCGCCTGGATTTGGCTGGTTTCAACGCCGGCGTCGCTGAGTGCTTCAAGATAGGCCTCGACCATCAACTCTTCGGCGCCCATGTCCCAACGCTCGCCAAATTTCGAGCACCCCATGCCTAGAATTGCGACCTTGTCTTTGATGCCGGTAGCCATTTTCTGTCTCCAAATTGCGTTGTAAGATCATCTAACGGCGCAACGCCGCCACTGTCAAAAATTGCCGTGCTAGACTGGCGTTGCTTTCCAGAAATACCTTCGAAAGCCCCGCTTTTCGTCAAAATCCTTCACTCTGAACACCATGCGCATTTCTGCGCCGGTATCGATGGCGCCAATGTCGACGTCTGTGAATTCAGCAAGGAAACGCCCTCCTTCCTCGAAGGTCACCATTCCATAATGCTGAGGCGGGTCTTGCGAGTAGGTCAAATAGTCCGCTGACCAAGACAGAATTTTTCCGGTGAGTTCAGCAAACGAAAATGGTTTCTGCTCATCGACCGCACCGCAATTTGGGTTCACACAAATGCGGGTTCGAGGAAACTGTGCCGTTCCGCACTTTTCACATTTCCCGCCCACAAGGCCAAACAACATGTCTCGCTTTCGATATGTCACACTCAGGGCTGTTTTGTTGTCCTTTTCGGCTCGCATTCCCTTTTCCATTTCAACGAGACCGTTGAATGCCAGCCACTTCATGTAGTTGGTTTCCTCCTTGCGGCGCGCAAGAAATCCCTTCACGCCGCGCTGTGGTCTATTTTTCTCTATGGCGGCAGTTACTTCGAAAAGAGCGGCATCGCAGCCTTGACCGAAGGCGGCCACCAGAATTTTCTGTCCTGGCTTTGCATTCTCCAATGCATCAGCCAACATCAACAGCGCATGCGCGGTGCCGCACTCGCCGACATTTGCCGATAGATTATCGCGAACTTTCGACGCATCGATTCCGCTTTTCACGGCAATTTGCTGATCAAGTTTTGCAAAGGTGCAGGGAAGGATAAAATGGTCGATGGCAGACGCAGCCACACCTGTTTTCTCGAGCAAGCCCTTTACGGCGCGCGGCACGATCCGGGAGTAGCCTTCGTCACGGATCCATCTTTCTTCCCAATTGTAGTCATATTCTTCACCCGCACCGCGAAAATGGTCGATGAAATCTACTGAAATTGAGTGGCTTCCAAGGAAACGCGCCGCTACGTTCTCGCGTGCAACAACAAATGCTGCTCCACCGTCGCCAAACTGGAATTCCTGTGTGGAGCCCGCGCGGGTGGATCTACGATCTGCTGCTGCAACCAGTGCGGATGGGGTCGAACCTGCTGCAATTTTTTCCAAAGCAAAAATAATGGCAGACAATCCGGATCGTTGCGAACCGGTGATATCAGCTGTGTGAATGTGTTCGGGCAGATTCAGGGCGGATGAGAGGATCCCAGCATTCTGCCGGTCCGAAAATGGCATTGTCGTTGACGCAAAATAGACCGCACCTATGTGTTGGCGTGCCGCTATCGGGTCCTTGTCAGTTGGGAGTGCATCGCGTGACGCCTCTACGGCCATTGTCACAGAATCTTCATCCCAATTCGCCATGGTGCGCTCGCCTTTGCCCTGCCCCATAATCGAAGGGTTGAACCAGGCGTTTGCAACGGCCATTGCTTTTCGCTGTAATCGTAGGCGCGGCAAATACGCACCAAAATTTGTGATGCCAACTGTGTGTCCGGTCATGGTGGTTGTTCCCAAAGGCACGAGAAAGGCAGCGCACAATGGCGCTGCGTTGCCGTGTCGGGTATCAGATTTGAAGAGCTAGCTCAACTTTTCAGCCCTAACGCCGCACGACAATACACGCGGAGCCTTTGTCCCGTAGCGTCCGGCACAGGGAGAGCGCCGATTGCCGGTCGGGGAGCGCCCCGGCATAGAGTCGAAATACCTTTCCGATGTTTGGCAATTGAACCGCTTCGATCGTGTGGTTCAGGCCGGTCAAAAGCTCCTTTGCCGCGTGCGAAGCCTTGGTCCAACCTGTTTGAGCCAGTTGCCTGGTGTTGAACGAGCCCAATTGGATGAGGTATTCGACGTCGCTGCCCCCTTCCCCATCTGCGGCCGAAAGATGCGTCGGCGCTACTGGTGGTGGAGGCTCCACAACTGGCACTTCAGACTCTGGTGGAGATATGACTGCTGGACGCGTGTGCGCCGCTTCTTCAACAGCGGGTCGCAGCCCCACACCAGGTGCCTGCGCTTCTATTGGTTGCTCCGTGCTCAAAATGGAGGGCACTTTACTGGGCGGAGGTACCCACGGCGTGGCGCCGAGGTTTGTGCTTGCGCCTGGTGTGCGAGACTGATTTCCCGGCCTACCTACAATGATCAAGGGGCCGCCAATACCCTGTGCCTGCTTGCGGCGGCCTACAATCCCATTAAGCGTCTGCACATGGTCAAGTTTTGCGAGATGCAGTTTTGCCAGTTCAAATCCCGGGTCAATGGATAGCGCGCGCCTGAACACGTCTGCCGCTTCTTGACGTTTTCCCAGCGCTTCGAAGGACAAACCTTGCCAGGCAAAAACAAACTTCGGATGGGGATGCCCACTTCGTAACGCCATGTCGTAATCGCTAACTGCTTCGCCATGGCGATTAAACTTGCGATGAAGGTTACCCCTGTTCGCATAGGGCTCAGCGTAGCTTGGGTTCAATCGGATCGATAGACTATAGTCGCGAACTGCGGTCTCGTAGTCACTGATGGCCTCAAAGGCCAATCCTCTGTTATTAAGTGTGCGCGGCCGAAAATCTTTTGGAAGATCCTCATGCCAAAGTGCAATTGTGTAGTCTAGGATGGCACGGCCAGCTTCGCCATCCATGTAAAATGCCATGCCGCGGCGATGATATGTGAGCGCAAGGCGCTCTTGCGACAGGTCTCTACTTTGAATAGCGCGTGTAAACAGGTCTATGGCAGTGCGCGCGTCGTTTGCTCCCATCCTGGCGACACCGGCATCCGCGTCGGCGGCGCCACCTGCGAACGCTGGCAAACTTAGGAGGACTATTGCCACAAGGGCTAGAAGAGCGCGCAACATGGGAAGCAGGATATAGTGATTCGGGTAAAATCCGTAACGGCGATGGCAAAGAGTTGCAGCAGAACCATACGTATGGCACTAAATCTGTTACTTCAACTTACGGATGAACTCTGGATAATCAGGTTTGACGGATGAATACAACACAAAGTGCACGACCCGTACGCAAAGCTGTTTTTCCTGTGGCCGGAATGGGGACACGCTTCCTTCCCGCAACCAAGGCAGTCCCGAAAGAGATGTTGCCGGTCGTAGATAAGCCTGTAATCCAATATGCAGTCGAAGAGGCGAAGGCAGCCGGAATTGAACAGTTCATCTTCGTGACCGGGCGTGGCAAGCATGTGATTGAGGACCATTTTGACCGGGCGTACGAGTTGGAAGCTTTGCTGTCATCCCGGGAGAAAACGACCGAGCTCAATAGCTTACTTGAAGCCCTCCCGCCGAGTGGCTCCGTCAGCTTTACGCGCCAGCAAAACCCCTTGGGGCTCGGTCACGCGGTATGGTGCGCGCGCCATTTTGTCGGCAATGAACCGTTTGCAGTTCTGCTGCCAGACGAGCTTCTTGTGTCCAAGCCTGGATGTTTGCAGAGAATGGTTGAGGCCTATGCGAAAACAGGCGGATGTATGTTGGCGGTGCGTGAAGTTCCGAAAGAAGAAACTCGACGGTACGGTATTATCGACCCGGCTGGCGAGGCGGATAATTTGATTTCTGTCCGAGGGATTGTCGAAAAGCCGGAACCGCAAGCTGCCCCCTCGCAGTTGGCCGTGATCGGGCGCTATATTCTACCGCCTCAAGTCTTTGAAGAACTTGAGCGGCACGAGAAAGGCGCCGGCGGAGAAATTCAACTGACCGACGCGTTGGCACGGCTCATCGGCCGCACGCCTTTCCACGGGTTCCGCTTCAATGGGCAACGATATGATTGCGGGGACAAGGTTGGGTTCTTGCACGCCAATCTCGCGGTGGGTCTTAGCCATCCCGACACAGCAGGCCCGCTGAAGGAAATACTCAGGAACCTTTCACTCTAACTTGAATGGATCTCTACGATGCGTGTGGCGATGATCGGCACAGGATACGTTGGACTCGTCTCGGGCGCGTGCTTCTCCAATTTTGGACATCACGTCGTGTGCGTCGACAAGGACGGGGACAAGATCGAACGGCTCAAGAAAGGCGACATCCCCATATTTGAACCTGGCCTCAACAGGTTGGTCGCGGACAATGTGGCCTCTGGGCGTTTGTCGTTTACAACCGATTTGACATCAGCGGTGCCAGATGCAGAAGCCGTTTTCATAGCGGTCGGCACGCCGAGCCGCCGTGGCGATGGTTTTGCAGATTTGTCTTATGTCTATGACGCCGCCAGCGAGATAGCTGACTCATTGAAGTCTTATACCGTGGTCATCACCAAGTCGACAGTCCCCGTCGGTACCAGCAACAAAGTTGAGCAAATCATTCGTCAGCGCCAGCCGGGGGCTGAGTTCGATGTTGCCTCCAACCCCGAGTTTTTGCGCGAAGGTTCTGCGATCGAGGATTTTCAGCGGCCTGACCGCATCGTCGTTGGCGCTGACACCGATCGTGCTCGAAATGTATTGCGTGCGTTGTATCGTCCGCTATTTTTGAACGATAAAACACCGTTTGTCTTCACATCGCGCGAAACGTCTGAGCTTATCAAATATGCCAGCAACGCGTTCCTGGCGATGAAGATTACGTTCATTAACGAGATGGCTGATTTGTGTGAGAAGTCTGGGGCCGATATTCAGGACGTTTCGCGGGGTATTGGACTTGATGGACGTATTGGATCAAAATTTTTGAACGCGGGACCCGGCTATGGGGGCTCATGCTTTCCGAAAGATACGTTGGCGCTGGTCCGTTTGGCGGCCGAGTTTGGCGCGCCCTCACGGCTGATTGAGTCAGTCGTGGACGTGAATGACAACCGCAAAAAACGTATGGCCGAGAAAATCATAGATGCATTCGGCGGCGTAAAGGACAAGACGGTCGCTATCCTGGGTGTGACTTTCAAGCCCAACACAGATGATATGCGCGACAGCCCGTCTTTGGACATCATTCCGGCTTTGCAGGCGGCGGGAGCCATAATTCGCGCGTTCGACCCCGAAGGCATGGTCGAGGCTGGTAAGATGCTACCCGGTGTCGTCTGGGCGAAGAACACTTTCGAAGCGGTGTCAAAAGCCGACGGCGTTGTAATCTTGACGGAATGGAATGAGTTTCGGGCTTTGGACTTCACGCTTTTGAAATCTTTGTTGAGGCGCGCCCTGCTTGTGGATCTGCGTAATATCTACAACCCGCGAGACATGGTTGAAGCCGGGTTCGAGTACCACAGCGTTGGTCGATCTTCCGTAAAGCCCTGACCAACAGCGGTACAAGTCACGCAATCAAATTTTCCGCCCGCAATTTTTCGATGATGGCGTCGGCTGCGGCTTCGGGGGAAAGGTCTACGGTGTTGACGTGGATTTCGGCGGCTTCCGGCGGTTCGTAGGGCGAGTCCAGGCCAGTAAAGTTTTTGATCTCGCCCGCTTGAGCACGCTTGTACAGACCCTTGGGATCGCGGGACATGCAAACCTCAAGCGGCGTGTCGACGTAGACTTCCAGGAACTCGCCTTGCTGAACCAGTTCACGCGCCGTGCGGCGTTCGGAACGAAACGGTGAAATGAACGACACCAATACGATGAGCCCCGCATCGACGAACAATTTGGCGGTCTCGGCAACACGGCGGATGTTTTCCACCCGATCGGCGTCGGTGAATCCCAGGTCGCGGTTCAGGCCGTGACGGACGTTGTCGCCATCCAGCAAGTATGTGTGGCGCCCACTGAGGTTCAGCTTTTTCTCGACGATATTTGCGATCGTGGATTTTCCAGATCCGGAGAGACCGGTGAACCAGAGCATTACGGGCTTTTGACCTTTTTGGCTGGCGCGGACCTGCTTGTTGATATCAAGCGCCTGCCAATGCACGTTTGTGGCCCGCCGCAGCCCGAACTCAATCATGCCGGCGCCGACAGTTCCATTCGTGAAGCGGTCAATTACGATGAAGCTGCCGGTGTGACGATTGCTGGCATACCGATCAAAGGCAATCGGCACTGACGCGGAGAGATTACAATATCCGACTTCGTTGAGCTGCAGGGTTTTTGCCGCAAAATGCTCAAGGCTGTTCACGTCTATCTTGTGTTTGAGTTCGGTAATGGTTGCCGGAACCGATCGTGCACCGATCTTGATGAGATATTGGCGACCTGGAAGCAGTTCTTCTTCCGACATCCAGATGATGTGAGCCGCAAACTGGTCGCTGACATCTGGCCGTTCGCCGGCTGCAGCCAGCATATCGCCTCTGGATACATCCACCTCATCATCAAGCGTCAGCGTGACAGCATCGCCTGCACCCGCCTCTCTCAGATCACCGTTCTGGGTGACAATCCTTGCGACCGTCGATAGGCGGCCTGAATTGGCGACAACAACCCGGTCACCTGGAGCAATGCGCCCGCTCGCAATCGTGCCCGCAAATCCGCGGAAATCCAGATTGGGGCGGTTCACCCACTGTACCGGCATCCGGAACGACATGGCCTCCAGGTCAGTGCTGACGTCTATCGACTCCAAGTGGGCCAGAAGCGTTGGTCCGGAATACCAGGGCATGCTTAGGCTCTGATTGATGACATTGTCACCGAAGCGCGCGGATAAGGGAATGGAAACGATCGACGCAAAACCGAGCTTGTCCGCGAAGTCGCGGAACTCATGATCGATCGATTCAAAAATATCCTGGGAGTAGTGTGCGAGATCGATCTTGTTGATCGCTAAAATGACATGTCGAATCCTCAAGAGTGAGCAGATAAATGCATGGCGTCGCGTTTGTGTCAGCACACCCTTGCGTGCATCAACAAGTATGACCGCAAGATCAGCAGTTGATGCGCCTGTGGCCATGTTGCGGGTATACTGTTCGTGGCCTGGCGTATCAGCTACGATGAATTTTCGTTTGCTTGTCGAAAAGAACCGGTACGCAACGTCGATTGTGATCCCCTGCTCACGCTCAGATTCCAGGCCGTCCAGCAGCAATGCGAAGTCGATATCGTCTCCTGTTGTGCCATGCTTCTTCGAGTCCTTCTCTAACGTTTTGAGCTGGTCCTCAAATATCAACTTTGTGTCGTAGAGCAGGCGGCCAATGAGCGTTGACTTTCCGTCATCAACGGAACCACACGTCAGGAAACGCAGAAAAGATTTACGTTCTTGCGCGGCCAGATATTCTTTGAGCTCGCCAGGACTCATCAGAAATAACCTTCGCGCTTTTTCTTTTCCATCGAAGCACTTTCGTCTTGGTCGATGACGCGGCCTTGCCGTTCTGACGTTCTGGCGGTCAGCATCTCGGCGACGACGTCTTCAAGTGTCGCTGCGCTGGACTCGATAGCACCCGTCAAGGGGTAGCAGCCGAGCGTACGGAATCTGACAAGGCGTTCGCGTACGTGCTCACCGGGAGCGAGTTTCATCCTGTCGTCGTCGCGCATGATGAGTGCGCCGCCACGTTCCACGACGGGTCTTTTGGCGGCAAAGTAAAGCGGTACGAGGGGAATGCGTTCGACAAGGATGTATTGCCAAATGTCAAGCTCGGTCCAATTCGACAAGGGAAATACACGTATCGACTCTCCCTTGTGCACACGTGTGTTAAAAAGATTCCAAAGTTCCGGCCTTTGGTTTTTCGGATCCCATGCATGCGACGCTGTACGAAATGAAAAAATCCGTTCCTTGGCGCGACTCTTTTCTTCGTCACGGCGTGCGCCACCGAAAGCCGCGTCAAATCCATATTTGTCCAAAGCCTGCTTTAACCCCTCGGTCTTCATGACCTGAGTGTGAATTGCCGATCCGGAGTCGAATGGATTGATCCCGCGTTTGGTTCCTTCCTCATTGATGTGCACCAACAGGTTCAGACCTAGTCGGCTTACTGTCTTGTCCCGGAACGTGATCATCTCGCGAAACTTCCAGGTCGTGTCGACATGAAGCAGCGGGAAGGGAGGTTTCGCTGGATAGAACGCTTTCATTGCCAGATGAAGCATCACGGACGAGTCTTTGCCGATGGAATAGAGCATCACCGGATTCGAAAATTCCGCCGCGACTTCGCGCATGATGAAAATGCTTTCAGCCTCAAGCCTCGCAAGGTGCGAGCGCGTTGGCGGCTGAAGTTTTGTGCTGACTGTCGGCGTGGAATGCAACTGGCAAGCCTCACGTGAAGGGATTTGGGCATCCCATATTTCTAACGGTACTAATGGGCTGGGCCCTTTGATCCTTGGGGAGGGACAAGTCCCAACTCGATTTCAAGTCCGGCACACAGCATTTGACCCAGCGTTATGTGCATTTCCTGGATTCGCGCAGTGGTGATTGATGGGACGACAAGCTTGTGATCGGCGATTCTTGCCGCATCCCCGCCAGTTCCACCGGTGAATACGACGGTCACAATGCCAAGCTTCTGAGCGGCCTCAAAGGCGCGCAAAATGTTCGGGCTTCGGCCGGATGTTGTCACGCCGATTGCGATATCTCCTGGGCGACCCAATGCTTCGATCTGGCGCGAGAATATCTTGTCGAAACCCAGGTCATTTCCTGCCGCAGTCAGTGCGGAAGTGTCGGTCGTCAATGCCAAGGCTGCAATCGGCTGGCGATCGCTTTTATAGCGGATGGTCAATTCCGTCGCGAGGTGTTGGGCATCTGCAGCGCTGCCGCCGTTTCCAAAGAAAAGCAGTTTCCCCTGGTTTCTGATGGCGTGCGTGCAAACGGCAAGCACGCTCTCAAAAGGGGCGCGCAGTGCATCTCTCGAAGCGGTGGCAACTGCGATGTGTTCTGCGAATTCAGACTCGAAAAGATTGCTCATTCCGTCAGTTTGTCATCCCGATGCCGGACGACGCAAGTTCACTTTCAGCAGGAACATCATCTGAACTGGGTGCAGGGATAGGATTTGAACCTATGACCTTCAGGTTATGAGCCTGACGAGCTACCGGGCTGCTCCACCCTGCGTTAGTTCAGAATTGGGCGTTAGTTCATCAGAATTGGGCGTTAGTTCAGACGACGGGGGTCAGGTATCAGATATTTGTTCTGTTTGTTATGGAGGATTTGTTTGCGCTGGTTTTGTGATTTCTGTTTTCTGCAGGTCTGGCGGCGGCCTACTTTCCCGAGGCTTAAGCCTGAGTATCATGGGCGCTGGAGCGTTTCACGGCCGAGTTCGGGATGGGATCGGGTGTAGGCGCTCCGCA
>VFKO01000529.1 GCA_009885515.1 Rhodobiaceae bacterium
ATCTGGGTGGCATGGCAACAGTTTTCGGCATGGCGATCGGCCATGATGCCCCAAAAAGCGGGCTAAACCGCCGCGCCCCTCTTGTAACTCATGCGAACTTCAGGCTACTTCCCGCCCCTCATGCGGAACAGCCGGGCAGGGCATGCCCAGGCAGTTCGAACACGCGTTCCATCATAAGGAGACCGAAATGCCCAAGTTGAAGACCAAATCAGGCGCTAAAAAGCGCTTTCGAATGACGGCCACCGGCAAGGTCAAACATGGCGGCGTGATGAAGCGCCACCGTCTCATCCGGCGCTCATCCAAGCGCAAGCTGCACGCCCGCGGAACATTCATTCTCTCAGCGAGTGATACCCCGCGCGTAAAGCTCTGGATGCCCTATAACCGGTAAGGACGAACACACATGACACGCGCATCACGTAGCGTCCCGAGCAAGGCTCGACGCAAGAAAGTTCTCAAAGCAGCAGCAGGCTTTCGCGGCCGCCGCAAGAACAACATCACCACGGCCAATGCCGCCGTCGATAAATCAGGCCAGCATTCTTACATTGGCCGCAAGCTCCGGAAGCGCAATTTCCGTGCCCTCTGGATTCAGCGCATCAACGCCGCGGTCCGCGAACATGGGCTGACCTATGGCCGATTTATCAACGGTCTCGGGAAAGCGGGCATTGCGGTTGACCGCAAGATTCTCGCTGATCTCGCCGTGCGCGAGCCCGAGGCCTTCAAGGCCCTGGTCACCCAGGCGGCAAGCGCGGCGACGGCGTAAGCAGTTCTATGTTCTCCTGAACGCTTTCAATCGCGTGAAGCCCCTCTGACCCCAAGGGCCAGGGCGTGAGAACATGCGCCTCACAGGCGCGAAGCGATTCGTTGGAGACACTGAAATGCAAGATTTGAAATCACTCGAGAGCGGCGCGCTGGCACGCATCGCCGCCAGCGCCGACGAAACGGCGCTTGAGGCAACCCGTGTGGATTTGCTCGGCAAGAAAGGCTCCATCAGCGAGGCCCTGAAGACCTTGGGCTCGATGTCGCCAGACGAACGAAAAGCCAATGGCCCGGTGATCAACGGCATGCGGGACCGCGTAACGGCGGCCATCACTGAGCGCAAGTCGGCGCTTGCTGATGTGGCGCTCGAAGCAAAGCTCAGAACCGAGCGCATCGATGTATCACTGCCCCTGCGGCCTGAGATGGTGGGCCGAATTCACCCCGTCACCCAAATATTGGATGAAGCCATCGC
>VFKO01000246.1 GCA_009885515.1 Rhodobiaceae bacterium
GTCTGCGGCACCGTCCGCCACGCCAAAGCCGGCGAAGACGGCGGCCTTGATGCCGTCGTGGCCCAAGGCACCGAAGCCGGCGGCCATACCGGCAAGATCGCAGGCATGGCGCTCATTCCGCAAATCGTCGATGCTGTCAGCATCCCGGTACTCGCCGCCGGCGCCATCGTCGACGGAAGGGGCCTCGCCGCAGCCTTGGCCCTAGGCGCGCAAGGTGTGTGGATGGGAACGCGCTTCATCGCCTCAACCGAAGCTCACGCAGGTGACCTCTACAAACAAGCCGTCGTCGATGCCGGCGACGAAGACACCATCATCACCCGCGCCTATTCCGGCAAACCCATGCGGGTCTACAAGAATGACTATGTCGCCGATTGGGAACGCCGCCCGCAAGACATCAAACCTTTCCCGATGCAGGCAATGCATTCAGTTCAGGCCGGAGTCATGGGCGGCATCGGCGGCCAGATCGAAGGCCTCGACCGCAATCGCTCAGCCTTCGCAATCGGTCAGGGCGCAGGCGCAATTCACAAAACGCAATCCAGCGCCGAAATCATCCAGTCCATCATGCGCGACGCGGATGCGATTATTTCCCGGATGCAGAACTTGCGCCGCGCAACCTGATCCAGTCTTCACGCAGCAAGCCAAAGATCGCACTGTCCAGATAGGCGCCATCCATGAAGAACGCCTGACGCTGCACACCTTCGGCAGAGAAGCCGCACTTCCCGGCCACACGAACAGACGCATGGTTTTGAGGATCGATATCCAGCCAGATCCTGTGAAGCTTCAGCGTCACAAACCCATGCAGGAGTGCAGCATTCACGGCCTCACTCGCCAGTCCACGCCCCCAATAGGACTTGCCAATAATATAGCCCAGGCCCGCCATCGCATCACTTTCTTCGTAGAAATTGACGCAACCGATGGCCCGCACTCCATCTTCAGTAATGGCAAATGAACTCTCCGGCTTATTCCGCGGCGCAAGATTGCGGGCAATGATCTGCTGAACGTCTGCAATGGACGTGAGGGGCCCATGTGCCCAAAACTGCATCGTTTCGCTATCGGCAAAAAGCGGAAACAACGCCTCAGCATCGGACAGGCGCGTCGGCCGCAGAACCAATCGCGTTGTCTTCAAAACCGGCA
>VFKO01000109.1 GCA_009885515.1 Rhodobiaceae bacterium
CCACCCCATCATCCCGCGCGCGCTGCAGCACTCTTGTGCTGCTGCGCTGATGCGGGACCCACCCGGGGTGCGGCCTCACCGCCTCTGACCCAACCGCACCTCGTATGGGCCCCATGTCTGCGGAGCAGCATGAAGGATGCTGCTACCCGCGCACGGGGTGACCCAGTATTTAAAAGTGCGGAACTGAGCGAATAGTTGTGTGAATGCAGTAGCGCAAGCGGGGGCAGACAGAAAAACTGGTGTCTTCCTCCGCTTGCAGGGGATGGGGGCCTCGCCAGCGCGGCAAAATCACTTTCCACTTGCGCGGCGCAAAATGTTCTATATACGTTCTAACTTCGGAGTTGGGCTAATTTCAACGCCCTTCTTTCCGCTGCGACTTGAACATTGAATAGAGTGGGCAACTCCGGGCTTTCCGGCGGGGGCGGGTGGGTTGCGCGAGAAATCTGACCCGGCGCGCACCCTACGCCTCGCGGCCGTGCGGAATGACTGCATGCATACATGTTGGTTTTGCAGGTGATTTTTTATGACCTAACCAATTGAAACATAAAGAGATTTTTTCCTTATATGCACGAATGCATGCGTTGGTATATACACACACCCCTCATCGATTTTGCACCATCCGCATGGTTAAAAGTGGAAGGCATTGGCACCGGGCGCGGCACCGGCCTTTGCCGCCTGCACCCATGCCCGTCCACAGGCATCAAGCCCGCCCCCAGCGCAACCTCTGGTCGTCTTGCCTTAAATCGGCCCTCCCAGCCTTTGACGTGGCACCCAGCAAAGATTATGAGTCCGCCCGGTTCCACAAGTCTCCCAACCAAGGATTTTCACATGAGCGCCGAAATCACAGAAATCGCCGAAGGAATGAGCAAGGCCATCGGAGGCAACTCTGGCCTCAACGCCACCCTGAAATTCGACTTTGAAGGACAGGGCAACATCTACATCGACGGCAAGGCCACACCCAACACGGTCACGACCGAAAACAAACCGGCCGACTGCACGATCACCGTGTCCCTCGACAATTTCAAAAAGATGATCGCCAAGGAACTCGACGGCACAACCGCCTTCATGCAAGGCAAGCTCAAGGTCGCCGGCGACATGAGCCTGGCGATGAAACTGGGCCCCATCCTGGCCAAAGCCGCGGGCTGATCCTACCATGGCCCCAAACGGGCCAGTTCCAGATCTGGTAACGGTGCCGGGCTTTCCGGCACCGCCCGGCGCCACCGTCGAGTGGCTCACATTGGCCGACGGCGTCAAGCTGCGCACGGCGCGCTGGATGCTGCCCGATGCCGAAGCCCATGGCACCGTGTTGTTGGTTCAGGGCCGCACCGAGTTCATCGAAAAATACTACGAAGTCGTGGGCGAACTTCTCGCCCGCGGCCTGTCCGTCGTCACCTTTGATTGGCGCGGGCAGGGGCTGTCGTCCCGGCAATTGCCGGACGGCAAAAAAGGTCATGTCAACGACTTCTCCGAATTCGATGCCGACATCGCCGGCGTCGTCAAGCGGGTGCTGCAAGAACACGGCACCAAGCCCTATTATGCGCTCGCGCATTCGATGGGCGGAAACGTGTTGCTCCGCTATTTGCACGACTTTCCCCACGAGTTTGAGCGCGCCGTCCTGACGGCGCCGATGCTGGCGGTCAAAACCGCGCCCTTTCCGCAATGGCTGGCAAAATCGCTGGCGACCACATTGCGCTTTGCCGGAGGCCGCGAAGCCTTTGTGATCGGCGGCGCTGCCCAGGATCCGTTGGCACAATTGTTCGAGACAAACGGCGTAACCAGCGACAAGGAACGCTTCGACCGCATGATGACGTTCCTGAAGGCGGATGAGCGGTTGGCCTTGGGCGCCCCCACCTTCGGCTGGCTTGAAGCAGCTTTCCGCTCTATGCATTTGGTCGCCAGCGAAGACTTCGCCCAGGGTATCGAAACGCCCGTCCTGCTCATCGGGGCGGCGCAAGATCAGCTGGTGATCCCGGGTGCCGATTTCACTCTGGTCCGGCGCATCAAGCGCGGCATGTACGTCATGCTCAAGGCCGAGCACGAAATTTTGATGGAGCGTGCCGAGATCCGGCGCGCCTTCTGGGCCTGCTTCGATCCCTTCATTGGCCTGTCTCAGAGGCCGGCAGCCAGCACCTCCAAGACCGCTGCGTGAAGCCTGGCATCGCCGCAAGCAACAACACGCCCGCCTTCGACCGCAGATTTTCCAGTCCAATCCGTCACCACGCCCCCGGCATTTTCAATGACCGGAATCAGTGCCTGAATGTCCCACGGCTTGAGGGAGGCTTCGATGATCACGTCGATGAAACCCATCGCCAGTAAACCATAAGCGTAACAATCGCCGCCGAACCGGGTCAGCATTGCCCGGCCCGAAACCGACCAAAACGCATGCTGCTCGGCCGCCGTAAAATAGCCAACTGGTGAAGTCGTCGACAACACGGCGTTCGCAAGCTCTGGACACTCCCGCGTTTTCAAAACTGTTGATGGTTCACCTTCTCGTCGAAAAATCGTTTGCCCATTGGCCGC
>VFKO01000404.1 GCA_009885515.1 Rhodobiaceae bacterium
CCGATCTCTTTGGCCAGCAGCGCCGTGACGAAGGGCGCGATCGTGCGCCCGGTCAAATCCTCGCGCAGTAATTTCAACGCCAAGCCTTCCTTGATGTCGGGCGCCAAATTGGCCTTGAGGCCCCTGGCAACGATCGTCACCGCGAACACGCCTTTCGCCTGTTCCGCGCTCACCGTCAGCACGCCGCCGCGCGGAATGCAGTCCGCGCCCATCGCGGCCACGTTCAACAGCACGCGAACGATTTCCTTGTCGACCGCCGCGTCCGGCATTTGCCAGTCGAGCTTGGCCTTGCCGGTCTTGAAGAATTCGCCGGCCACCTCGCCTGCTTCGCGCAGCTCGATTTCAGCTCCCGCCGAGCCCATCGCCCCGAACGCCAGCCGCGCAAACAGCAAGCGCGCCTTGGCCTGACCGACGCTATGCTCGATCAGCCGCATCGCATGCGCCCGCATCTCGACGTCTTTTTCGTCCGCCAGAATTTCGAGCCCGTTCGAGATAGCAGCCACCGGACTGATCAAATCGTGGCAAACGCGCGAAACCAAAAGCGCGCCGAGATCGAGTTCATTCATGGGAGTTCGCTAGCATTTCGTTGGCAATCCGCTTTTTTCCGGGTCACAATGACAAGGAAAGGGCGCGCCACGGGTGGCGCCACCCTAGACCACGGCCTAGCTGCTAAAGAAACGCTTAACGGCAAAATCCACAGGACGAGCGGAAATTGCGCTACGCGATCCACCGATGAAAACACATGCGCAAGGCGAAACTGGCGCAGAAGCGCTGCAACCGGGCCAATATGTCAGGTTGGACGGCCCACTCGATTGGGGCATCCGGCAGATTCAATCGGTCGCAGGCGCCCGCATCACAATCAACTGCGAAAACGCGGGAAAACGGCTGATCAACCTGAAAAGCACGACATTGATCGTCGTCAAGCCCTCGGAGCTCGCGCAATGACGCACAGTCTGACGAACGAAACCCGGGCGAAGCTGCTTGCCAAGATGGTCGATATCGCGCGCGAAGCCGGCGCGCTGATCATGCGCCACTATGCGGGCGAGGTCGAACGACGCGAAAAGTCGGACAAATCCCCCGTCACCATCGCCGACGAAGAGGCCGAACATCTCATCATCGCGCTCCTGGCGGACGTGGCGCCGGGCATACCCATCGTGGCCGAAGAGCAAGCCGCCGCCGGATCGCTGCCGGATATCGCCAACGGCGTTTTCTTCTTGGTCGACCCGCTCGACGGCACGAAAGAATTCCTCAGCAAGAACGGCGAGTTCACGGTCAACATCGCTCTTATTGAACATGAGCAACCGTCGGCCGGCGTGGTTTTCGCCCCGGCGATCGAGCGAATGTTCTGGGGCGCCAATGGCAATGCCTTCGAGGAAACGGCCGGCCGCATCAAGCCGATCTCGACGCGCGCGGCGCCCAAGGACGGCATGATCGCCATCGCCAGCCGAAGCCATCGCGACCGCCTCACGGAGGAGTATCTGGCACACTACCCGATCGCCAATCTCATCGCGGCCGGTTCGTCGCTGAAATTTTGCGTCATCGCGGCGGGCGAAGCCGACATCTATCCGCGCCATGGACGAACGATGGAATGGGACACGGCCGCGGGCGATGCGGTCCTGCGCGCCGCCGGCGGCATTGTCACGCGCCTCGACGGCAAGACGCCGCTCGCCTACGGCAACGCGGCGGAAAAATTCGCCAACCCCAGTTTCGTCGCCTGGGGCCGCGCGCGTTAGCCGGCGCGCTTGACCTTCAGCAGCGTGCTGTCCGCCGAAACGATTTCAACGCGCGTTCCGGCGGCGAAATCGCTGCCGTCCGCCGATTGCGCCGACCACCGTGTGTCGCCCACCGTGACCGCACCCTGACCCTGGTGGAAGTCCTCGGCCACCGTCGCCGTGCGTCCGATCATTTGGTCCGTACGCTGATTGAGCGACGAAGTAACACCGGGCTCGACCGCCGCCTTCGGCCAATAATGCGACGCCGCCACCAACGCGATCGACAGAACCGCAAAGACGGACACCTGCGCCATCCAGCCGGTTGCAACGACCGCCGCCAGCAAGCCTGTGACCGCCGCCGCTATGCCCGGCCAAATCAAATACTGCGTGGGCATCACCATCTCGAGCCCGATCAAAACCGCCGCAAGCGCCAGCCAATGAAACGGCCCGACGCTCAAAAGCAAATCGCCAAAGGTCTCCATGCAAGTCCACTCCCCGCGTCAAAACGCGACCGCAAGCCTATCTTGTTTCGCCGAACCGCGCAGCGTCTCAGCGCGTTTGCGGCACCGAGCCCGTGTTGCGCCCCGAGGCGGTGGCCGCCCCCGGGCCGCGCTCGCCCACCAGCTTCGTCAGTTCTCCGATGCCGGCGATCGAACCCAAAAGCCCGGCCGATTCCATCGGCACGATGACGAATTTCTGGTTGGGCGCGTTGGCCAAATCCCTGAACGCTTCGATGTATTTCTGGCCCAAGAAATAATTGATCGCCTGTACGTCGCCCTTGGCAATCGCTTCCGACACCATCGCTGTCGCCTTCGCTTCGGCCTCGGCCGTTCGCTCGCGCGCTTCGGCATCGCGATAGGCGGCCTCGCGCCGGCCTTCGGCCTCCAGGATCGCCGATTGCTTGGAACCTTCCGCCCGCAAAATAGCAGCCTGTTTCTGACCATCGGCGGTCAACACTTCCGCACGCCGCTCGCGCTCGGCTTTCATCTGCCGCGCCATCGACTCCGTAATATCCGCCGGCGGCGACAGATCCTTGATCTCAATGCGAGTCGCTTTGACGCCCCAAGGCTGGGTCGCCGCATCAATGACCCGCAGAAGCTTTATATTGATGTCGTCGCGTTTGGAAAGCACCTCGTCCAGATCCATGGAACCGATCACCGTGCGCACATTGGTCAGCGCCAAATTCGCAATCGCGCGATTGAGGTCCTGCACCTCGTAGGCCGCCCGCGCCGCATCGACGACCTGGATGAACGCAATCGCATCCGCTGTCACTTGCGCATTGTCTTTGGTGATGACTTCCTGGCTGGGGATGTCGAGCACCGTTTCCATCATCGAGATTTTCCGGCCGACCCGGTCAAAAAACGGATTGATGAAGCCCAAACCCGGTTTCAATGTGCGCGTGTAGCGCCCGAACTGTTCGACCGTCCATTCATAGCCCTGTGGAACAAATTTAATCGCCCGGAACACCAAAATGATTGCGGCAACCAGGAAAAAGATGACAAACGTGGATCCGAAATTCTCGAACATGTGAGGCCCCTCTCCAAAAAGTGCTCGAGGCAGTACCTAGCCCGCCACGAATCAACCAGAATCATAGCGAAGCTCACACTCAAACGCTCAGATATGCACAACTAAGCGCTTCGCAAACATCATATGGCCCATTAAAATAGTCCTTCAAGGGACTTGAAACTGGAGAAAGCAATGACCGACACGAAATTAACCCGCCGCCAAGCGCTTACCCAAACGGCCGGCGGCGCCCTCTCACTCGCCGCCGCGATGACGCTCGTCAATGAAACCGCCAGCGCCGACGACACGTATTCGAAAAGCGAAATTGTCAACGAGGTCGCAGGCTTCTTCGGCGTCGCGGCAAAAACGGCAGCCAGCATCGTCGAACATGTGTTCGCCGACCTCGGCCGCCCGAACGCCTACATCACCGGTGAGGAATTGTCGGGCGCCATTGGGATCGGTTTGCGCTATGGCAAGGGCTACATGCGTCGCAAGAAATACCGCAACCAGCTCGTCTACTGGCAGGGACCGTCGGTCGGCTTTGATATTGGAGGCAACGCCTCGAAGTGCTTCACCCTGATCTATCAAATCCGCCGCCAGCGGGAAATCTATCAGCGTTTCCCCGGCGTCGAAGGCAGCGCCTATTTCATCGGCGGCCTCGGCGTGAACTACCAGCGCTCGGGCCGCATCTCGCTAGCCCCCATCCGCGCCGGTGTCGGCTTCCGCACCGGCGTCAACGTCGGCTACCTCAGCTACACCGAAGACAGGGACATCTTGCCGTTCTGATCGCCCTCCCAGTTTACAAAATGCCGGCGCGGAAAATCTTCTTCGCGTCGGCCCTATCCACGGCGCACTTGCTATAGGCCCAACCCGCGC
>VFKO01000182.1 GCA_009885515.1 Rhodobiaceae bacterium
CCCCAAGCCCGTCGGCATTGTGCACGTGCACGATTGCCTGCGCGCGGGCGTCGCGTAAGGCTGAGATGCAATCCATGGCCCATTTTATTCCCGATCCAAACACAGGCGGCTTTGTTCCAGCGAGTGAACCCGAACCGCCTGCGCGGTCGCGCTTTGACAATTGGGAAATGCGAACGCGCCAGCGGGCGGATTCGACGCTGGGCTACACGCGTTTTGTGCGGACCATGAAAGTGATGCTGCCGATTGTTGCGCTGTCGCTGATTGTGCTGGTGGTGCTTTATTCGACGAGAGGGCGTGACAACGGCGTGATTGCAATTTCGCCAATGATGCTCAACACCTTGACCGAAGACCGGGCGCTGGTGAAGCCCAAGCTGACCGGCACGGATGGGCGGGGGCAGCCCTTCACGGTCACAGCCAAGGGCGCCTCGATCGAGCCCGGCAAGGCCCGGCGCATGACCATCGATGAGGTCAAGGCCGACGTGACGATGCAAGACAAAAGCTGGGTGCAGATCGGTGCGGTTCAAGGCGTGCTGGATGTCGAGGCCAAGACCCTGGATCTGAAGGACACCATCAACATCTATTCGGACCGCGGCTATGAGTGCCACACGGATCAGGCGCGGTACGACTTTGGACTGGGCCTTTTGAAGGGCGACAAGCCGATCAAGTGTCAGGGACCGCTGGGCGTGATTACGGCAAAGCGGTTCGAAGGCTTGCGCGACCCTGGCGTGCTGAAATTCATGGGCGGCGTTTCAACGACTTATTTTCCCGCGGCCCGTCAAGGCATTGCGGCGAAAGCGGCTGAGACAAATCCTGAAGGCATTGCAGAGGCAGTTGCAGATGATGAAGGCAGTGGCGCACCTGCACTGCCACTTAAACCCAAAACGGTACCGGCGACACCATGATCAAAATCCTGTTGATTTCTACTTTTGCCATGACGGCCACATCCGCGCTGGCCTATGGCCAGGCAGCCAACAATCCATTTTCGGGGATGGGGCGCGACAGCGACCAGCCGATAGCAATCACGGCGGACTCGACCACGGCCGATATGCAAAACGAAACGGCGACGTATTCGGGAAACGTGCGCATTGTGCAGGGCAGTCTGCACATGCGCGCCGACACGCTTTCGATCAAGGCCTCCAAGGGCACGATCGAGCACATCCAGGCCGACGGCGGCGTCGTTCTGGCCTCTCCGCAGGGCCAAGCGACGGGCAATACGGCGACCTACGACATCTCGCAACGTGTGGTCAAAATGGGTGGCAAGGTCGTGCTTGTGAATGGCCAGAACGTGCTGCAGGGCACTTCACTTGTCGTTAATCTTGCCACGGGGCGCGCCGACCTTACGGGTGGCGGACCCGACGGGCGTGTGTCGGGCGTGTTCTCTCCCACCAAGACACCAAAAATATCTGTGCCGGGAACGCCGCCAAAACCAACAGAAGATGGCAAAGACGGCAAGCCAACACCTTGAAGTTTCACGCAATTTTAAGGCCAACTGGCATTTGATGAGCCGATTCAATACGTAACGCAGCCGCGAGCGCCTAAGATCATGACTTTTCAGAATGGCCAAGACAGCGCGTATGGGAGGCCACAGCTCGTGGCTGACCAGAGCGGGCTTGTGGTCAACCAGATCGGCAAGAGCTTCCGGCGCCGGCCTGTGGTGCGCGGCGTCTCGCTGCGATTGCGCCGCGGCGAGGCTGTTGGGCTTTTGGGTCCGAACGGCGCAGGCAAGACCACCTGCTTTTACATGATCACCGGGCTGATCCCGTCCGATAGCGGGACGATCTTTCTTGACGGACACGACATCACGGCGCTGCCGATGTACAGGCGGGCGCGGTTGGGTATCGGGTATTTGCCGCAAGAGGCCTCGATCTTTCGCGGGCTTACGGTTGAGCAGAATATCATGGCGGTGGCCGAACTTGTCGAGCGCGACCGGCAAAAGCGGCAGCAGATGGTCGATGATCTTCTGGCTGAGTTTGCCATCGAACATTTGCGCCGGGCACCGGCGCTGGCGCTTTCGGGCGGCGAGCGGCGGCGCGTTGAAATTGCACGGGCGCTGGCGACGCAGCCTTCGTTCATGCTGCTGGATGAACCCTTTGCCGGAATCGACCCCGTTGCGATCGGCGAAATCCGTAAACTTGTCCACCACCTCAAGGAACGCGGCATCGGCGTCTTGATCACCGATCACAATGTGCGCGAGACGCTGGAAATTATTGATCGCGCTTACATCATGCACGACGGTGAAGTGATGACCGAGGGGACCCCGCACGAGATTGTTTCGAACCCGGACGTGCGGCGGGTGTATCTCGGCGAAAAGTTTTCGTTGTGAGGCTCTGACACCATGGCGCTGAACCAACGACTGGAAATCCGTCAAGGCCAAGGCCTGGTGATGACACCGCAATTGCAGCAGGCGATCAAGCTGCTGCAAATGTCGAACTTGGAAGTGCAGGATTTTGTCGAACAAGAACTTGAGCGCAATCCTTTGCTCGAGCGCGAAGACGGTGAACCGGCGCCGCGCGAAGAGGCTTCGCCCTTACCTGAAAGCCAAGACAGCGCGCTGACGCTGAAAGAAGATGCGCCACCCGCCGATGCTTCGGCCGATCTCGATACTGACTACGAAAACGTCTATGCGGAAGACTCTGCGAGCGACCGGGCCCAGCCTGCGCTCAATGAAGGCGGATTGTCGGCGCAACTTGACGGACGCGGCGGACGCAGTGATGAAGATGACGCGCTATCGCTGGAATCGACGCTGGCGCGGGCGCCCAATTTGCATGAGCATCTGGCCGAGCAATTGCACGTCGCGTGCGCGGTTGCGCGCGACCGGCTGATTGGGGCGTTCCTGATCGACATGATCGACGAGTGCGGTTATTTGACAACCGACCTTCAGTCCGCGTCCCTGCATCTCGTGGTGCCAATGCCTGTGGTCGAAAACGTGCTGAAAACGATCCAGACGTTTGAACCGACGGGGGTGGGGGCGCGCAGCCTGGCTGAATGTCTGGCGTTGCAGCTGAAAGAACGCAACAGGCTTGATCCGGCGATGCAAGTGCTGCTGGACAATCTGGCGCTGCTGGCGAAACGCGACATGCATGCATTGCTGCGTTTGACGGGGCAATCGCCGGAAGATCTCACCGACATGATCGGCGAGATCAAGCAGCTCAATCCGAAGCCGGGCTTGAAGTTCGGCAGCGAACCGGTACAGCCGGTGGTGCCCGATATCTATGTCCGTGAAACGGCGGGCGGCGGCTTTCATGTCGAGCTGAATAGCGACACGCTGCCAAAGATTTTGATCAATACACGCTATTACGCAACGGTGAGCGCGAAGGACAAGGAAATCAAATCCTACCTCACCGAGCATTTGAACAACGCCAATTGGCTGGTCCGCAGTCTGGAACAGCGCGCACGGACCATTTTGAAGGTGGCGTCCGAACTCGTGCGCCAGCAGGACGGTTTTTTTGCACATGGTGTCACGCATTTGCGGCCGTTGAACCTGAGAGTGATCGCCGATGCCATTTCGATGCATGAATCGACGGTCAGCCGCGTGACGGCGAACAAGTACATGGCGACGCCGCGGGGCATTTTTGAACTGAAATATTTTTTCACCTCTGCCATTCAATCAGCCGAGGGCGGTGACGCCCATTCGGCCGAAGCGGTGCGACACCGTATTCGCGAGCTCATCGATGGGGAACACACGAGCGCGATCCTGTCGGATGACCGCATCGTCGATGTTTTGCGCACGGCCGGGATTGATATTGCACGGCGGACGGTTGCCAAATATCGCGAAGCTCTGCGTATCCCCTCTTCTATCGACCGCAAACGGTTGAAACAAGAATTGAGCATGCCCGAAGCCCTGCGCCCCCTTGATTCCCATCGTTGACAGGGCCAAGTCTCAGAGCTAATGGTCCGCATCTTCGCGGGATTCACCTTGTTCGCAGGTCGCTGGCTTTTTTGATCGACGCTGTTTAAGTGACACCGTAAACCTTTCCAAGGACGCGAAACGGATATGGAACTCAGCATCACTGGTAAGCAGATTGATATTGGCAGTTCGCTGCGCAGCTATGTGCAATCGAAGATGGCGCAATCTGTCGGCAAATATTTCGAACGGCCGGTTGACGGGTCCGTCACATTTTCGCGCGACGGGCACGAGTACCGTGCCGATTGCACGGTGCACTTGTTTTCGGGGCTTTACCTGCATGCACAAGGACGTTCAACCGATATCTATGCCAGTTTTGACGGCGCTATGGAGCGCATGGACAAGCGCGTGCGGCGGTACAAGGGACGGATCAAGGATCACCACAATGGCGCACGGGATGCGTTCGCGCAGAGCCCTGCCCACGAGCAGGTTTTCGCCAGTGAGGGCCCTGAGCAAGAACCCGAGACACTTAACCCCGTCATTGTGTCGGAAAGCACGACGCAACTTCGCACACTGACGGTGGGAGAGGCGGTGATGCAACTCGATCTGATGGAGACGCCGGCGCTGGTGTTTCGCAACAGCGCGCACGGTGAAGTCAACGTTGTGTACAGGCGCTCCGACGGGAACATCGGGTGGATCGACCCCCAAGCCGGTGCAGCCACGCGCTGAGCCTGAGCTTTCCCCAACTCCTCACGGCGCGGTCATGAAAATATCCGACATCCTTTCGCCCACAGCCGTCCTGCATGGCTTGAAGGTGGAATCCAAGAAAAAATTGATCAGCGAGCTGGCCGTTCGCGCCGCGGGTGTGTCAGGAATTGAGCATGGTGTTTTGTTTGAAACATTGTGGGAGCGCGAAAAACTAGGCAGCACCGGCGTCGGCCAGGGTAATGCCATACCGCATGGACGTATTGCGAAACTCGATCATGTCGTCGGGGTGTTTGCGCATTTGAGCGAAGCGATCGACTTTGAGGCCATCGATAATGCGCCGGTCGACCTGGTGTTTTTGCTGCTGACTCCGTCTGAGGCTGGTGCCGATCACCTTAAGGCGCTGGCGCGCGTGTCGCGGCTTTTGCGCAATGTAACGATATGCGAGAAATTACGCGCCGCCGATGACAGCGCTGCGATCTATGCGCTGCTCACCGAGA
>VFKO01000515.1 GCA_009885515.1 Rhodobiaceae bacterium
GGCAGTCCGGCGCTGCAGTTTCCAGACAATTCAATCCTTGTTTCGCAGTCACCGGATCAGCACGGTGTTAATTTTCTGATACGTCCGTTCGGCACCCCGGTGGTCATTTGTTTGTCTGGGGGATCTGAGGCGTGGAAATTGTCGCGCGGACAAAAATCTGAGCACGTGTCTTTCGCGCTGGAGCACCTGAGAGCCTTGCTGGGCGCGCAGGCTGATCGTGGGTTTCGTTTTGGCGCGACCAGCGATTGGGGCAGCAATCCCCTGACGCTTGGAGCTTATGCGGCGGCGCGGCCTGGCGCTGCGCATGCACGGGATGTGCTGGCTTCTCCCGTTGGTGAGCGCATATTTTTGGCCGGCGAAGCTCTTGCGGAAAAGGCCGCGCAAACCGTGCACGGTGCCTATGAAAACGGGCGGGCGGTGGCGCGCCGTGTGCTGGCTAAACTCAAACGCAAGTGAGGACTTGGGCCGCCAGTGGCCCAGTCCACGAGTTCAATCGGGTGAACCACGGGCACGTTTACGGCGGCTGCAATTTGCGCGATGCAGCCAATGTTTCCTGTGGCAATGACTTGAGGCTTGAGTTCGAGGAGTGAACCTGCCTTCCGGCGTTGCAGTTGCCCGGCGATTTCGGGTTCGAGGACGTTGTAAACGCCTGCTGAACCACAGCACAACGTATCGCGCGGCTCGACAACTTCATAACCAAGTTTGCGCAAGATGTCTGCGGTCACCGGCCGCTGCTTGATCCCATGAACCAGCGAACACGGCGCGTGCCAGGCGACGCGCATCCCTTTGTGGGCCAGACTTGCCTGCATCGGAACGTCCCGGAGCATGTCCATGATGTCGTGGGTACGCGCGGCTGTCTTTGCGGCGTTGGCGCACTGTCCCTCGAGCTGAAAACCGTAGTCTCGCATTGTGGCGCCGCAGCCCGATGCCGTTGTGACTATAGAATCGAAGGGCGCTTGCTGTTCGAGAGCTGAAATGCCGGACACCAGCGACTTGGCGTGACGGTCTGCGGCCGCGGTCTGGCCGAGGTGGTGGTTCAGCGATCCGCAGCAGCCATCGACGACGACAGGATCAAATCCGTGACGGCGCAAAACACGTATGGCAGAGGCCGAGATTTGCGGGGCGATCACTTCCTGGACGCAACCTCTGTGCAGGGCTATTCGTCGGCCCGGCATCACCACTTGAGCTATTGTATCTTCGGGGCGCGCACGCGGCAATTTTGACGCGGTCAC
>VFKO01000002.1 GCA_009885515.1 Rhodobiaceae bacterium
AGATGGGTGATGCGCATTTCCAGGATCTGCAGGCCTGCGATGTTGACGGAGCGCTGCAGCGATTCCTGCAAGAGATCCGAGACGGCGGCGGTGTTGCCGCGCAGTGAGACGTGCTCGTCTTTCTTTTCGTCGTAGGGGTGGGTTGAGACGACATCGCGCAGCGCCATTTCACATTGGGTCTTGATGTAGCTTTCGAAGTCGTCGACATCGAAAGCGGCCTGGGCGGTGTCGCGGACGGCCCAGCCGACGACGGCTGCGACATCGATCGGGTTGCCAACCTTGTCGTTCACTTTCAGTGTTGGGGTGGTGAAGTTGCGGACGCGCAGGGAAAGTTTTTGCTTGGAGAAAAACGGGTTGACCCAGTTGAAGCCTTCGCGGCGGACGGTGCCGGCATAGCGCCCGAAGAGCGTGAGGACTGTCGCCTCGTTGGGTTTGAGGATCAGGAACCCGATCGACAGGATCCCTGAGATCACGATCAACGGCACCCCCAAAACCGGGCGGGTGACGAGGGCGAGGCCTGCCAGAAACAGAGCCAGGGTTATGAGCAGCATCATCCAGCCTGAGGCCGGGTTGGCGATGAGATTTTCCTTAGAGGGCAGAGCGAGCTTGGTGTCGGTCATCTTGGGTCCTTCGGGCGGGGATTTGGGCGTATCTGCATGCATATTGGGCTCAAGTCGAGTGATGGTGTCCCATTTTCCGTGAAAAACGACTGATTTCCGGTGCTTTTCTTAGGACAAACAGGACACAGGACACTGTCTCAAGAACACTGTCCTGTTTGTCCTGTCTCATTTGTCCTATTCCTGAATTGGGCGCAAAATCCCGTCGGGCCGCAACGCCTGTTTGAAAAAAATATTTACTTGTCAAGTCGCAGCGCCCGGCAGAACGTCCGCCGGACGAAACATGAAATACAAAAATACACCCAATCCACGCGCAAGAACGTATATAGAACTTTCTGGCGTGCCTGTCAAGAGCGGTTGAACGATGAGCATAATGTGGCGCATGGCGCTGTTGTGTCTGTTTATGGGCCAGGTGGCGTTTGCCCAAGGACTTCAGCGCTTTGATGACCTTGACACTTACGTCATCAAGCACAGCGGGGTTGAGAGATCGCTTGGAATTTATGTGCCGCGCAGCACCGTGGCCGGGCGCCCAGCGCCTGTGATCGTGGCGCTGCATGGGCGTTTTTCGTCAGCGAAGGCGTTGCACGCGCTGTCGCAGTTGCAAGATGTTGCCGAGGCGCGCGGTGCGCTGTTGGTCTATCCGGAGACCGTTGGCGCGTTCTGGGACGATGGTGGTCATTCCGTGTTGCCGCGCGGTGAGCCTGCTTCCGATGATATGGGTTTCATCAAAACGGCGCTTGAGTCTGTCATGGCCGAGTACGCGGTTGATCGTGGTCGTGTTTTCGTTGTGGGCTATGATTCCGGTGGCGCGATGGCTTACAGGCTTGCGTGTCAGCCGCCAGTGCCGTTGGCCGGTGTCGCGGTTGTTTCGGCCCTGATGTGGCAATTCAACGTCAAGGCCTGCGCCACCGGTGTGCCACCTGTTTCGATGCTGATTGTGCATGGACGTGACAACGAATTCTTTCCGGCCGCAGGCAGCACCGCGCGTCTGGGCGCGGCGGATACTTTGAATTTTTGGCGCAAGGTCAATGGCTGCACGGGTCAACCCAGCGCCAGAGCCGGCGGCGATAGTGCTCTTTTTCTCAGCTGCCAGTCCGGCACAGCTGTGGCCTATGTCGGTGTGCTGGGTGGAAGCCGGGATTGGTTTCGAACGGGGACAGGGTACAAGTTGAACACGCATGAGGTCAACGCCGCTGGCGCTATCGACAATTTCTTTTTCGATCGCGCGCGGTTTGTTCTGCCCTCGGGCCGCGAAAGCAAAGCGCGCCCGCGCGACTATCTGGTTTATGTACCGGGGCGCTACGACGCGAAGCAGCCAACGCCCATTGTCGTCATGCTGCATGGCAGGCCCAGCAGCGCCACGGAGATGGCGCGTATCAGCGAGATGAATGCGACCGCCAATCGCCACGGCTTTATTGTTGTTTATCCCGAAGGTCTCAACAATGAGTGGAACGCGCAGTTTGATCTGTTTGGAAAGAGTTCGAACAGTGTACGCGGCGGCGGGAAAGAGCGGCCGCCGGTGCTGCAGGATGATGTCGGGTTTTTGAAAACTCTGATGGACGATTTGGGTGTCGATCTCAACATCGATGCGCAACGGATGTATGTTGCCGGATTTTCGAATGGCGGGTTTATGACGCTGCGCATGGCGTGTTCGGCCTCCGATGTGTTTGCCGCTTTCGCGGAAGTGGGGTCGACGCTCCATTCGGTGATGACGGAGTTTTGCAAAGGCGGGCGGTCGGCGCCGATGCTGTTTATGCATGGGACTGCAGATCCCAGCATCTCGATCGACGGTGTCCAGATTCGCGATCCGCAGAGCGGCTCGGTGGTACGGGTGACGTTGAGCGTGAAGAATACGGTGATGTATTTCGCGCAGCGGAACGGATGTGATCTCTCGGGTACCAACACCGATTATGCCGAGGGTGGCCGCTCGCCCGGGACGCATGTCATCCGGTTTGTGCTGCGCAATTGTCCGCCGGGCTCGGCGATTGAACTCTACCTCATCGACGGAGGCGGTCACCAATGGCCTGGCGTGCGCGGCGTGCTGGATGAGGCGCGGTTCGGGCGCGTAAACATGGATATCCACGCCAGCGAAAAGATTTGGGAGTTTTTCGCGGCGCAGAGATTGAGCAGGTAGAAAGTGTGGATGGAGTTTTTCGCCTTGGATGGAGGGTCGACTTTCAGCCGGCTCTCTTGCGAGGTGGAGAAGAAGAATTAGCCGGCAAGATGCCAGCGTTCCCGAAGTGAGGAAGTATCTGGTGTCTGAACCTGTTTTTGCGCAGTTTATGCCGAGGGTGGCCGCTCGCCACATCCGGCGCGCTGCATTTGTTCAGGCTGAAATTCGCCCCAAAGCAGCCGGTCGAGGGCCAACCGCAGTGCAGGGGACCCCGGTTGCCCAGTTGCCATCGAAGAGAAAAAAATGTGTTCCGGCCGAAGCCGTGACCCGTGCCCCATTTCTCGCCGATAGAGCTTGCCATACTATTGGAAAGCATTGCTGCAACAAGCCGCTGGCAGGCCTTATAATAGTGCAATAGAATGATACCCCCACGTATGAGGACCAAAGGGCCACGCCATGACAAAGCAAATGAAGAGGGTTGCCACATTCGCGTCTGCACTGGCAGGAGTTGTCTCGTTGACCTCGCTGTCGTGGGCGCAATCAATCTGCGATCAATTGAACACGATCGTCGCAGCCGCGCCGCAATTTGTTTCGCTCAGGGGAGAAGCGGAAGGCATGCAATTCCACGGCTCGCTCAGACTTGAAGGCACCACGCAGTGTGAAATTCGCAACAAGTCCGATCTGGACGAGAACTGGCTGCCGCTCAACGAGAAATGGGCCTACGAATGCCTGTGGGAGAAGATGGCCCCAGGCGCGCTTCCCGCACTCAAGCGTCTCGTCGAGGTGTGCCTGCCGGAAGCCCGATACAGCGACGGCTCTCCGCTTGG
>VFKO01000325.1 GCA_009885515.1 Rhodobiaceae bacterium
ATGCTCCATCAACTTGCGCACCTCGCGATTCTTGCCTTCCTTCAAAGCAATCGTCGCCCACGCGTTGCCGCCCTGCTGGCGCTCCATTGTCGCTTCCACGGGTCCGTAGTTGACACCCTCGATCACAACACCTTTTTGCAAACGGTCGAGATCGCCTTGCATCAATTTGCCAAACACCCGCACCCGGTAGCGCCGAAGCCAGCCATTGGCCGGCAGCTCGAGCCGTCGCGCCAGCTCACCGTCATTGGTCAGCAGCAACAGCCCTTCCGAATTATAGTCGAGACGCCCCACCGAAATCACCCGCGGCATCGAAGCGGGCAATTTTTCGAACACGGTCTCGCGATCTTTTTCATCGCGATGAGTTGTCATCAGACCTTTGGGCTTGTGATAGCGCCACAGCCTTGTGCGCTCGGCCGCTTTGACGGGCTTGCCATCGACCGAGATTCTGGCGCCCGCCTTGACCTTGAAGGCCGGCGTGTCCAGCTTCTTGCCATCGACAATCACCCGGCCCTCAGCGATCAACTTCTCAGCGTCGCGCCGCGAGCACACGCCCGCGCGTGCCAGCACCTTGGCAATCCGGTCACCATCCTGTTTGTCGGCGTCGCTCATGAACGGGGTTGTACCAGAGCCGCCCGCAAGGCATACGGAAATGATGACGCAAGCCGACGAGCACTGGATGAGCGTGGCCCTCGCCGAAGCCGAGGCCGCAGCAGCGCGCGGCGAGGTTCCGGTGGGCGCGGTCCTGATTGGCCCAACCGCAGGCGAGATGCTGGCGTCGGCTGGCAATACTATTGTGGAAACCCACGACCCGACGGCTCACGCCGAAATGCTGGTCATCCGCGCCGCAGCCGCACGTCTGGGCAACGAGCGCCTGGTCGGCTCGACGCTCTACGTCACGCTGGAGCCCTGCGCAATGTGCGCCGGAGCCATCACCATGGCGCGCATTTCACGGATTGTGTACGCGGCAGCCGACCCAAAAGGCGGGGCCGTCGCCCACGGGCCGCGGTTCTTCGAACAACCCACCTGCCACCATCGCCCGGTTGTGGACACTTTACCCGGCGACGCTGAAGCAAGGGCCTCAACCCTTCTCAAAGAGTTTTTCCGGGCCCGTCGTTGATCTGGGTCCTAGTAGCACCAACAGCGCCGCGCTAAGGTCAGCGACATAACTATTCAATACCAGGAGGACGACAGATGAATTTCGAATACACCCCCAGATCGAAGGAATGGATCCGTCGCGTCAGCGAATTTATGGATCGCAATGTCATACCGGCCGAAAAAACCTACAACGACCAGATGGCCGAAGCGCGCGCGAAGGGGAATCCGTGGATCGTCGTTCCGGTGGTCGAAGAGCTGAAGGCGAAGGCCAAAGCCCAAGGACTATGGAACCTGTTCTTGAACGAAAGCGAACATGGCGCTGGTCTCACGAACCTTGAATACGCGCCACTCTGTGAAATGATGGGCCGCATTGGCTTTGCCTCGGAAGTGTTCAACTGCTCAGCGCCCGACACTGGCAATATGGAAGTGCTGGAGCGCTACGGTAGCGACGCGCACAAGGCCAAGTGG
>VFKO01000341.1 GCA_009885515.1 Rhodobiaceae bacterium
AAGGAGAGCAAATTATGCAAACTTCCCAAGCAGGCGAACACTAATTTTCATTGACAACCATGAATAACTTAATCGTGCACCCGAATCACTTAGGCGTGCAAATTGCCACCCAGAGTATGAGTTGCCCCCGCGTCAAACTTTCTGCTTGCATCGTGTTAAGCACCAAACGAAATAGATGTCTGTTGCTTGAAATCCTCACCGGGCCTTTGGCGTTGAAGTAAGATGCCGGAAAAGAGCTCCAGCAAGAACACTCATGAACTTGATCGACCGCCGCAAAAACAGCCGCGCCGTCCGCAGCCCGCGCGGCACCCAACTCAGCGCCAAATCGTGGCTAACCGAAGCGCCATTGCGCATGTTGATGAACAATCTCGATCCGGACGTGGCGGAAAACCCGGACGAACTCGTCGTCTATGGCGGCATTGGTCGCGCCGCGCGCGACTGGGCCTCGTTCGATGCGATCGTGGCCGCGCTGCGCAAGCTTGAAGCCGACGAAACGCTGCTCGTTCAATCGGGCAAGCCCGTCGGCGTCTTCCGAACCCACGCCGATGCACCGCGCGTTCTGATCGCGAACGCGAACCTCGTGCCGCATTGGGCAAACTGGGCCCATTTCAACGAACTCGATCGCAAGGGTCTGATGATGTACGGCCAGATGACGGCCGGCTCCTGGATCTATATTGGCAGCCAGGGCATCGTTCAGGGCACGTATGAGACCTTCGTCGAAGCCGGCCGCAAGCATTTCGGCGGCGACCTCGCCGGCAAGTGGATTTTGACCGCGGGTCTGGGCGGCATGGGTGGCGCGCAAGCCTTGGCGGCGACAATGGCAGGCGCTTCGATCCTCGCCGTCGAGTGCCGCCAAAGCAGCATCGAAAAACGCCTGCAGACGAAATACCTCGATACTTGCACAGCATCGCTCGACGAGGCGTTGGCGCTGATCCAGAAATCCTGCGCCAATAGAAAGCCGCTCTCCGTCGGTCTGCTCGGCAACGCCGCCGCCATCTATCCCGAACTCGTCAATCGCGGAATAAGGCCCGATCTCGTCACCGACCAGACTTCGGCCCACGACGTGATCAACGGCTATTGCCCGAAGGGTTGGACCGTCGCCGATTGGGAAAGCCGTATTCAATCGGACCCCAAAGGGGTCGAGCGTGCCGCCCGCACTTCGATCAAGGAACACGTCGAGGCGATGCTCACCTTTGCCAAGCGCGGCATCCCAACCTTCGACTACGGCAATAACATCCGCCAAGTCGCAAAGGACGAGGGCGTCGCCAACGCGTTCGACTTCCCCGGTTTCGTCCCCGCCTATATCCGCCCGCTGTTCTGTCGCGGCGTCGGACCCTTCCGCTGGGTGGCACTGTCGGGAGATCCCGAAGATATTGCCAGGACCGATGCGAAAGTGCGCGAACTGATCCCCCACGATCGGCACCTGCACAACTGGCTCGACATGGCGGCTAAACGCATAATGGTCCAAGGTCTGCCGGCCCGCATCTGTTGGGTCGGCCTCGGCGACCGCCATCGCTTGGGCCTTGCGTTCAACGACATGGTGTCCTCGGGCGAATTGAAAGCCCCCATCGTCATCGGCCGCGACCATCTGGACTCAGGCTCGGTCGCCAGCCCCAATCGTGAAACCGAAGCGATGAAGGACGGCTCGGACGCGGTTTCCGATTGGCCGATGCTGAATGCGCTTCTGAACTGCGCCAGCGGCGCCACCTGGGTCTCGCTCCACCACGGCGGCGGCGTCGGCATGGGCTTCTCCCAGCACGCCGGCATGGTCGTCGTTTGCGACGGCACGAAGGACGCGGCGCGCCGCATCGAACGCGTCCTCTGGAACGACCCCGCCACCGGCGTTATGCGCCACGCCGACGCCGGCTACGAGGACGCGATCGCCTGCGCGAAGGAACACGAGTTGGACTTACCCATGCTAGGAAGCACGCCATGACCCGGGAGCGCGGGCTTCCACCCAGCTCTTCATTTTTCTCCGCGACATCCAATAAGAAAGAGCGGGCAGGATGCCCGCGCTCCCGGGTATGAAACTCACCCCCGGCCACGCAGACCTCACCACCCTGCGCCGCATCGCGCGTGAAAAAAAGCCCTTCGATCTCGATCCCGCCTGCAAGGCGGGCGTCGATGCTTCGCGCAAAATCGTGGAGAACGTTCTTGCCAAGGACCATCCCGTCTACGGCATCAACACCGGCTTCGGGAAACTTGCCAACCAGCGCATCGCCAGCGACAAACTCGACGAACTGCAACGCAACCTCGTGCTCAGCCACGCTACCGGCACCGGCGAAAACCTCGGCGACAAGACCGTCCGTCTCATTCTGACGCTCAAAATCCTGGGCCTCGCTCGCGGCTACTCCGGCGTGCGTTGGATTGTGATCGAACGCCTGAAGAAGTTCCTCGACTATGGTCTCTTGCCTCAAATCCCGGCCAAGGGATCGGTCGGCGCCTCTGGCGACCTCGCACCGCTCGCTCATCTCGCTTGCGCATTGATCGGCGTCGGCCGTGTCAAATATCGCGGCTACGAAATGGATGCCGGTGACGCGCTGCAACGTGCGGGCTTTGAACCGCTGACGCTCGAAGCGAAAGAAGGTCTCGCCCTTATCAACGGCACGCAAGTCTCGACCGCCCTCGCGCTACAGGGCTTGTTCGCGACCGAAAACGTCTTCGCCGCTGGCCTCGTCTCGGGCGCGCTGACGACCGACGCCATCCTGGGTTCCGACACGCCTTTCGATCCGCGCATCCATTTGGTACGCGGCCAACGCGGCCAAATCGATGCCGCCGCTGCGTTGAAATCGCTGATGATGGGCAGTCAAATCCGGCTTAGCCACGAAAATTGCGATCGCGTACAAGACCCATATTCCATCCGCTGTCAGCCGCAAGTCATGGGCGCCTGCCTCGACG
>VFKO01000532.1 GCA_009885515.1 Rhodobiaceae bacterium
ATGTGGCGACGAACGAGGCCATCGGGCGGCACGGCTTGAAGCTGATCGAGGCGATTGCCGCGCGCAAAGGGCGTGTCAACGTGCTGACACATTGCAACGCGGGGTGGCTTGCCTGTGTTGATTGGGGGACAGCGTTGGCGCCGATCTATATGGCGCACGACAAGGGTATTCCCATTCACGTATGGGTCGATGAGACGCGGCCGCGCAACCAGGGTGGATCGCTGACGGCGTATGAACTTGGTGCGCATGGCGTGAAACATGCGATCCTGACTGACAATGCCGGAGGTCACTACATGCAACGGGGCGAAGTTGACATGTGCATCGTGGGTACTGACCGTACGACGGCAACTGGCGATGTTGCCAACAAGATCGGGACTTATCTGAAAGCGCTGGCGGCGCGCGATAACAATGTTCCGTTTTATGTGGCGCTGCCTTCGTCGACGATTGACTGGACGATTTCGGACGGTGTGAAGCAGATCGAAATTGAAGAGCGCAGTGGACGTGAGATCACGCATGTGACCGGACGCAGCGCCACTGGAGAAGTGCTTACGCTCGAGCTGACCGCGCCGGGGAGCCCGGCGCGCAATCCGGGCTTCGACGTGACGCCGGCGCGATTGGTCACCGCTCTGATCACCGAACGCGGCGTAGCACAGGCTTCGCGCGAGGGACTTGCGGCGCTGTTTCCCGAGCGCGCGACGTGAAGCGCACTGCCGTCCGCCGTCGTGTGGCGCGGGTTCTGCAGAAGCGCGCGTCAACGGCGAGTGCGACACCGAACTTGCGCGCCGAGATCGTGGGGACGGCACTGCGTCTGTCGTCGAGCGGATTGTCGCCAGGGCGAAGCGGCAATGTTTCCATGCGCATCGACAATGGGATGCTGATCACGCCAACCGGAATTGGGTCCGGCGAATTGAGGCCGGCCGACATTGTCGAGGTGCGGCTGGATGGGCGGGTGGCAGCAGGCCAACGCGTGGCGTCCAGCGAATGGCGTGTGCATCTGGGTATCTACAAAGCGCGGGCAGATGTGGGTGCGGTCGTGCATACGCATTCGCTGAATGCGACGGCGCTTTCGTGTTTGCACCGCAGTATTCCGGCGTTTCATTATATGATTGCCGAGTTTGGCGGCGACAGAGTGTTGTGTGCTCCTTACGCGACCTATGGCAGTGATGAGTTGGCGCGCTTTGGCGTCAAGG
>VFKO01000123.1 GCA_009885515.1 Rhodobiaceae bacterium
GCGCCCGGCACCTCGGGCTATGCGGGCCTGCGTCCGAAAGTGGCGCCCGTCGTGCGCCATTTTTCGTGCCTGATTCCCAAGAAAGACGTCAGCGTCACGGTGCATGTGGCGGGCGACAGTTTCCCCTCCCGCGAGGACGCCGCCGGCGGCTTCGACCTCAAAATGATCGTGCGCCCCGCCGTGGATGCCAAAACCGAAGCCACCACCCAATCTGTCCCCTTGATAAAACTCGCCTTTGCCCGCTCCGGCGACAAGGGCAACAACTCCAACATCGGCGTCATGGCACGAAAGCCGGCTTACGCACCGTACATTCGCGCCGCGCTGACCGAAGCGGCGGTGGCCAAATGGTTCGTCCACCTGTTCGCACCGGGCGGCAAGGGCCCAGAAAAGAATCGGGTGGAACGCTTTGATCTGCCAGGCATTCATGGGTTGAATTTTCTGCTTCATGACGCGCTCGGCGGCGGCGGCGTCGCCAGCCTGCGCAACGACCCGCAAGGCAAAGCCATCGCCCAGATGCTGCTGGATTTCCCGGTGCCGGTGTCGAGCGCGATTGCACGCGAGGCGGAAGGCGTTTGATCGTTCATCTTGTCCCCTCATCAATCCCTCCACGGCAATGGGGTGCGGGTTTGTGTATCGTCCTGTGCCTGCTCCTCACCTCTTGCGTCGCCGAACGCCTGGCCCCTGGCCCCGGACCCGCGACGCCGCAGTTCATCGACCAAACCCATTGGCAGTCCGCCGACGGCTTCGTCCTCGCTTTCAGCGCCTGGCAGCCGCAAAACCCGCAAACCGTTATCGTCGCCCTTCACGGCATGAACGACTACGGCCAATTCATCGCCGCCGCAGCCAGCCATTGGCAGGCCCGGGGGATCGCCACCTATGCTTTCGACCAGCGCGGCTTCGGCCGCACCCAAGGCAACGGCCGCTGGCCCGGCCACGAAATCATGGCAGGCGACGCCCGCACCTTCGTGAGCCTCGTCCGCGCCCGCCACCCAGGCGCCAAACTTTTCCTCCTCGGCGAAAGCATGGGCGGCGCCGTTGCCATGCTGGCTGCATCGCAAACCCCGCCCATCGCCGCCCCTGAGAACCCCGACGGCCTCATACTGGTGTCCCCGGCACTTTGGGGCTGGTCGAACCTCGATGTCTTCAAGCGCACAGCCCTTTGGGCCATGATGCAACTTGCCCCCGGCAGCCGCCTGACGGGCAGGGGCCTCAACATCAAACCCTCCGACAACGAAGAGATGCTCATCGCTCTCGGCCGCGACCCCTTCGTCATCAAGGCCACCCGCATCGACGCCACCTACGGCCTCGTCGACCTGATGGAAGCAGCATGGAGGGCGGCCCCCAATGTGTCCCTGCCAACCGCAATCCTCTACGCCAAGGGCGACGAAGTCGTGCCCGCCAGTCCCATCGAAGCGGCCAGCCGCGCCATGCCCGGAACAACCCGCGTCACCTGCTACGACGACGGCTACCACATGCTCCTCCGCGACACGAAGGCCAGGCGAACCTGGGACGCGATCACAGCCTTCGTCCACAATGCCCCGCCCGGCGACCCCGCCATGCTCCGCAAATTGTGCCCGGAATGAAGAACCGCCCAAAATCGACTTGGGGTGTGTGTATGTACCAACGCATGCATTCGTGCACGTAAACTCGGAAAAAGCTTTTAAAAGTAAATGATTACAAAGAGTTAGGTAGAGCGCGGGTGTCGGGGTTTGCTTGCATGCATGCGTGCGTCAACTGCGCCGGCAGGATTTCCACATCCTGCGGCATGGGTTCGAAGAGCTCGAATTTACAGCCGCGATCACCCCGCTTTTGCCGGTTGACGATAAATCCCAACTGCATCGCGGCCTGACAGCGCCGCGTCGCCGTTGACGGATTGACCTTCAGCACGCGCGCCACGGCCGTGACACTGCGATCCCACTCGTCCGAGATTTTGCGCAC
>VFKO01000539.1 GCA_009885515.1 Rhodobiaceae bacterium
CTGGCGATGCGTTGGACTTTCGTCCTGCTGAAGGACCCATGAGGGCCACCGTAAACATCGGAGCCGCTCGCGGTGAAATGCCGGCCTATATCAGTACGCCGCCGGGCGCAGGGCCATAGCCAGGAGTGGTCATGACACATGACGCCGCTGGAATGACGCGCGACCTCCGCGCCCAGGCGGACTGTCTAGCTTGTGAAGGTTTTCTGGCGCTCGCGCCGGACTTGCTCTATTGGGGCAACCGCTGGAACTGCCTGTTCGCCGCCATCCGCAATCCGGCGCACCCCGCTCTGCCCGACCTTGATGACGCCCGCGCCTGGCTCATCGCGTGTGACGAGTGCACGGCCCAGCGGCTCAATCGGTCGATACAAAATGAGCGGCCACTTTGGGCCAACCCAGGTCATTCCCCTGTCGCGCCTGCGAAGGCCGGAACTCGCCCAAGATGGTCATTGGTAATGTTCGACAATGCATCACACGCCGATGCGACGCTTTCACGCTTTGCTTGGCACGTGCGACGCGGCGCTGACCGTTGGGCGGCACTACGCCGTCGCCGGCATGAGCCCTGCCGCGGTCAGACGCTCGATGATGATGGGCCACAGCGGTGCAGGAATGTCGGGCATGGGCGGATGGCTCGTGAAGACGTGTGACTCACTCAGCACGCGGTCGCCTTGGCGTATGACGAAGCCCTCGTAGTCCTTGGTGGCGACCTGACGGCAGATTTCCGTGTATCGGTGGAGGCCGCCCGCATAGGGCATGAACATCCGCGGCTTGCCCGGCACGTTTGCGCCCATGTACCAGCTGTTCGCCTGAGGCAACAACGTCGGGGTCACCGCTTCGGCCACGTGGCGGCACCAAGCGGCTTCGGCCTCGGCGCTCGCCTCGATGCTGGTTTGTTGGCGCCGGCTTAGCGATGCCAAACAGTCCGCAATCCATTCGACGTGCTGCTCGATGGAGTTGATCATGTTGGTCAAGACCGACGGACTGCCCGGCCCGGTGATCGTGAACATGTTCGGGAAGCCCGCCACCATAAGACCCAGATAGGTGCGCGGTCCCTCGGCCCAATGATCCTTGATGCGTTGCCCGCCTACGCCGCGCAGATCGATGCGGTCGATCGCGCCGGTCATCGCGTCGAAGCCCGTGGCGAGCACGACGGCGTCGAAATCGTACTGCCGCGCGTTGGTCGCGATGCCCTGCGCGTTGAAAGCCCTCAACGGCGTCGCGCGCAGGTCGACCAATTCGACATTGAGCCGGTTGAAGGTCGCGTAGTATCCCGTATCGACGCAGGGCCGCTTCGTGCCGAAGGGATGATCCTTGGGCGTCAGCAGATCGGCGACGGCGGGGTCGGCAACCTGCGCGCGGATCTTTTCGGCGATGAAGTCTTGGACGATGCGATTGGCGGCGGGGTCGATCGCGGTGTCGGCGAACGCACCGAGTATGCGAAATCCGCCCCACGCCCAGCGGCGTTCGAGTTCGGCTCGAACCTCGCCCGGCGCCGTTTCGGTGGCAAGCGTGGTCGTGTTGGCTTCGTTCTGAAAGCCGCCGCCCGTGTCCTTCGAGGCCGCGCGATAAGCGCGGGGGTTTTTCGACCAGGCTTCAAAATCGGCCTGCGGGATCGGGCCGTTGTGCGCCGGCATCGAATAATTGGGCGTGCGCTGAAACACCGTCAGATGCGCAGCCTCAGCGGCGACTACCGGAATCGACTGGATCGCCGAGGAGCCCGTGCCGATGATCCCCACGCGCTGCCCCGAGAAATCGACGCCCTCATGCGGCCAGCGCGAGGTCCGGTAAATCGGCCCCTGGAATGTGTCCAGGCCCGGGAACGTCACATCGGTCGGAATCGACAGGCATCCGGTCGCGAGGATCAAATGACGGCAGTCGGTGCGTGCGCCCTTGTCCGTCTCGACCCGCCACATCTGCGCCGCGTCGTCCCAATGGGCAGCCGTGACGCGCGTGTTGAAGTGGATGTCGCGCTTGAGATCGAAGCGGTCCGCCACGTGCTCGGCATAGCGCAGCAATTCAGCCTGCGGCGCATAGCGCTCCGACCAGCGCCAATCCGATTCCAGCCGCTCGTCGAAGCCGAAACTGTATTCCAGGCTTTGAATATCGACGCGCGCGCCCGGATAGCGGTTCCAATACCACGTGCCGCCGACGCCACTGCCGGCTTCGACCACCTTCGCGCTTATTCCCAGCCCACGCAGCTTGTGCAGCATGTACATGCCCGCAAAGCCCGCCCCGACGATGAGGGCGTCGATCGGCTGGGCGTCGGGAGACTTCTTCGCGGCGGAATCAACCATGGCATTTTTCCGTTCAACGGGTTGCTCAGCACTTGTAGCAGATACCGCCCCTCACCGGAAAGCCGGTTGCGAGCGGCCGAAATTCGCCCTTAGCCGTCATAGCGGGGATAGACTCCTCAGCTTACTGCCAGTACCAGTAAGGGTCATTCCTTCGTCCTGTCAGGAGATGAGATGTCTGCCTATCTGAAAGACCTAGAAAGCGTTCGCGCTGTCATCCAACTTTACATCGACGGGTCAAATGGCGATGTAGACAAGCTGAAAAGGGCATTCCATCCGGACGCCCGCATGATGGGGCATATCGGAGCGATGGAGACCTACGTCCCTATCACCGACTTCTTCGCCTCCGTGGCCCAAAGGCCGGGAATGGCGGGGCCGAACTACAAGGCGATGATCCGAACCATTGATATCAGTGGCGATGCCGGCGTCGCGATCCTGGTGGAGACTGACTACTTCGGCTGCGACTTCGTCGACTACTTCTCAGTGGCACGCATCGATGGTCGCTGGCAGATCACCAACAAGACCTATGCTCACACCGGCGGCCAACCGCCTTCATCCTGAGCGGGTTTCTTGCGAAGCCTTCGCTTTTCTGCATTTCAGTGGTGCGCGGCTCTGCGTTTCGGATCAAGGGCGTAGCAACGATCTGATGTCCATCCTCGGCCCAAAATTGAGAATGTCGCCTTTGGACCAACAGCGACATTCTTCTGCTGCGCCAGCGAAGGCCGGAACTCGCCCAGAGCGGACAGTCGATCGAGGCCGAGCTTTCTGCGCGCCAGTACAGATTCAGAACTAGACGCTTGGTCCTGCTTGTGTCAGCGTCCGCGCGTTTCGATCAGGAGGCCGCACCATGCAGAAATCACTGTCTTGCCTGTTTTGGCTTGTCGCGAGCGCGATGGTCCTTGTGGGTTGTGCACCCGAGCCGACGAGCAGCGCCCAGGCTCTGGCACTTGCTGCAAGTGACCCGGCGCTCAAGTGGGGACCATGCCCACCGATCTTCCCCGCAGGGTGCGAAATAGCAGTGCTGCAAGGTGATCCGGCGAAGCCGAACGCAGACGTCTTCCTGCGTGTGCCGGCCAAGTACGAAATCCCCGCGCATTCGCATGCGTCGGCCGAGCGCATGATATTGGTTACGGGCCAACTCCAGGTAACGTATAAAGGACAGGCGCCAGCGACAATGGACGTTGGAACGTATGCCTACGGTCCGGCGAAACTAGCGCATAAGGCGTCATGCTTGAGCGAAGATTCCTGCACGTTGTTTATTGCCTTCGAACTCCCCGTTGACGCGCAACCGCACGATGGAAGCCTGGAGTGATGGCGACTTCGGCCACTTGGCCGACGTTCGAAAGAGGCCAAGCCGCGCTGACCCTACAATCTCACTAAGTCTAACGGCGAGGTTGATCCAAACCTGCCGTTCGGCACCCATGCTGCGGTGCGGCGGTAGATCGCCCAAGGGCGACATTGGTCTCCCCGATTTCGGCAGTCCACCACATGGACTGGCAATGGACTGCGGCCCGGATAAAGTGGCACCTGAAAGCATCAAACCAAAACGGAGCCACCATGTCGCTTGAAGACCTCTATTACTTCAGCCAGATTCTCGCTGCAATCGCCATCGTCGCCTCGCTGGTGTTCGTCGGCCTGCAAATCCACCAGTCGGACAAGACCCAGCGTGCCATCATGCATCAGGCCAGAATCCAGCGCAGCATGGACATGCTAATGAGCAGCTCCGACGCGCATTTTGTTGATGCGATGGGGCGCGTCATGACGGCTGATGCGAGCACCTCGGCCACCGACCTTGGGCAAGCGGCAGCCTTGCAGCGCGCGATGGTCCTGAATCTCGAAGACGTGGTTTGGCAGCACAAGGCCGGGCTGCTCGACGATGAGTCGTTGGAGAATGTGCTCCATGCGAGCCGTGCGAGATTTGCGTCGCCCGGCATGCGTGCGTTTTGGCAGATGACGCGCAAAGGCTATGGGCGCCACCAGATCGAGATGATGGAAAAGCTGGTCATCACGGCCGTTCCAACCCACGAACCAACGGCGGACACCGTTGCCACTTGGCGCGCCTTGATCGCGCAACTCACCACGGCCCGCGTGGGCTGAGGGTGCGGCTGGGACGCCGGCGAGACGTGGGTGATCGCGCAGAGGTTTGTGGTCGGACACGGACGTCAAGGACTGCAGCCACAGCCGACCGACTTACCGCTCGTGGTGCGTTCACCAGTTGAGACCGCTGGCGAAGTGGGACAGTCGACCAAACCGGCGAGACCGGCACAATTTCGCCCAGAGCGGACATTCCCCACATGCGCCTGCGAAGGCCGTATTTCGCCCAAGCTGCCGGTCGGAGGCCGACACGCGGGACCCTGCAACTTCGCCGCGTCGTCACGCGCCACAATCATGTTGCTTGAATGGTCAAGGGAAACCATGCCTAGTCAGAAATCAACGGCCCCGGTCCACCTGGTCCTGGCGGCGATAGCGAGGAACCGCGATGAAACGCCTGCAGGACAAAGTCATTATTGTTACAGGCGCGAGTTCGGGCCTCGGCGCGGCGACAGCGCTACAGCTGGGGGCGGAGGGCGCCAAGGTTGTTCTCGCCGCCCGGCGTCGCGACAAAGGCGAGAAGGTGCTGCACGAAATCGAGGCTGCGGGGGGCGAAGGCCTTTTTGTCCAGACAGACGTGAACAACACCGCAGACGTCAAAACCCTGATCGCAGCCGCAGTCGAGCGTTTTGGCGGCCTTGATGGCGCCTTCAATAATGCGGGTGTCACAGGCCCGACGTTGACGCCGCTCGCAGACATCGACGAGGCGGGTTGGGATGAGGCGCTCACCACAAACCTTCGCGCAGTTTTCGTGTGCATGAAGTATCAAATCCCGGCGCTTCTGGCCCGTGGCGGCGGGGCCATCGTCAATATGGCGTCGATGTACGGACTAAAGGCAGGGGACTTGGGGAACGCCCCTTATTGCGCCAGCAAGTTCGGTGTGGTTGGCCTGACAAAAACCGCCGCAATCGACTACGCCGACAAGGGGGTGCGCGTGAACGCGATCTGTCCGGGCTTTATTCACTCGGAAATGGTGGACCCCTATCTTAAGGACGAACCGGAACTTATGGCCCGCACGATCCTTCGCCATTCCGCGATGAATCGCGTGGGAGAATCCGTCGAGATCGCCCAGGCGGTCACGTGGCTGCTCTCCGCACAGGCCAGCTTCGTCAACGGCACCGCCTTGCTCGTCAGCGGCGGCGAGACCAGCCGACTCTACTGAAATCAGCGGAGACGGTCTCAGGGACATCGAGTAGCACGGTTGCTCCAGATCGACCATTCGGATCAGCCGTGTTGACCCGGCGGGATTTCACCCACAAGGGTCATTCGTTGCCTCAAAATCCTCCCGGAGCAAACCCTTCCCCTATGCTGGCAGTAACGCCAGGCAATCGTTTTCGAGCACGCTGGTCAGCGAGCGACGCATGATGGCGCCATACAGGGCCAGGCTGCGTTCGTTGCTGACATCGAAGGAGGCGCCGCCGATCACGGGAATCGCAGTTATGGCCATGGCGCTCAGTCGGAAGTCGTGGTCGAGTGCAGACGCATCGTAATCACGCACCCCACCGGCGCGCAGCCCGTCTAGATAGCGCGCGCACAAGGCCGGTTGCCACCGGCCGCGCTGTGTTTCAGAGACGCTCGTCCCCAGAAAATAAGCGATGTCCCATCCCGGTCGCAGGCGCGCCATCAGCTGCCAATCGATCAGCGCAAGTTCGTCCGCATTCTCGTCAGCAAACACAAAATTCTCCAACCGAGAATCGAAGTGCGTCAAGATCAGTGGCGGTTGGGCCAATTCCTCGAAAATCCAATCCATGTGCTTCATGATGCGCTCGCAGGCGTTGCGGGCCGCCGGCGACACGAAGGCATTCAAGCGCTCCAGCGCGTGCGGGACCGATTGCCGATAATCGTCGATCGTTTGCTGTAGTACCGGCGCATGCGCGTCCGGGAGCCAGGTATAGTTCGAGAAGTCCGCTCTCCAATGTCGCGCGCCGAGCTTCGCCAGGGCATCGACACAGCGTTCGGCTTGTTGCTGGGTCGCACCCGCGAGTTGATCCGGCCAATACCATTTGGTCATGTCCTGCATCACCATCGCATTGCGCTGCAGAACGGGATCCCAGGCCGCGAAGTACATTGCCGGAATCGGCACTGTCACGTCCGCGGCGAGCGACTGGTAGAAAGCTGTTTCGCGCGCGAACATCTCGTAGCGCACACCGACATCACGCATGGCCTGAAACGGCGCGTGCAGTTTCACCACCACGCTCGCCGGACCGCGTTTGCCGTCATACTTGAGCTCAAAGCGGGCGATTGCGCTCATCTGGCCGATGCCTTCGCCGACGGGCGCACTGTGCACCTCGACGATGTGCGTGCCACGGAACGCGGAATGATCCTTGACCGCTTCTTGCAGCCAGGCCGGCGTCACCTCGTCCATGCGTTCAGGCAGGTTCGTCATAGTGTAAGGCTTCCCGGATGCGTCTGCTGGTATAGTATGTTGATCGATCGCCTCAGCGCAAGTGAGCGCGCTCGTTCAAGCTGACCACGCTGCGTTGGCCCTGACGTGCGCACACGAAGCGATTGATGCTCGTATAGTCGGCTTCAAAGAACACGCGCGGCGCCATCCCCAGCACATGCGCAGTCCACATGTTGATCACGCCGCCATGGCAGAAGACGGCCACTTTGTGACCAGGATGCGCCGCCACGATTTCTTCCATGCCGGTTACGATCCTGGCCTGGAACGCGCCCATGTCCACGCCGTGCCCGCCGGTGGCCAGCGACTGCCATAAGGCAAAGTTCTCGCGCTTCAGTTCCTCCGTGGGGATATAGACGCCCGACGCTTGATCGAATTCAACGATGCCGGGATGCTGACGAATCTGATGACCGGCTTGGGCCGCGAACGGTTCGGCCGTTTGGATCGCCCGTCGCATCGTGCTCGACCACACCGCATCGATGGCGTCGTCGGCCAGCCACTGCGCCACCCTCGCGGCTTGCTCGTGGCCGAGTGCGCTGAGATGCGGGTCGGCGGTCGCCTCGCTGCGCTCCGGCCGACCGTGGCGAATAAGGATCAATTCCATCTCGTGTCCCTGATGTCGATTGCCCGCCTCTATAGCGCAAACCGGCGCATTATGCGCGGAGTCTCTCATTTCGCCGTTGCGGAGCGGCAAGGTTTGATCAATTCTCTCCACGAAACGAAACAGGAAGGCAATCGACCATGGGCGACGGCGGCATTGGCACCAGACTTCAGGAAGCACGCGCACGCGCCTACACGACGCCCCTCGCGGACCTGAACCCCGGCGATCCGGAACTGTTTCGTACCGACACGCATTGGCCCTACTTTGAACGCCTGCGCGCCGAAGATCCAGTCCACTGGTGCCGTGACAGCGAGTTTGGACCCTATTGGTCGGTGACCAAGTATCAAGACATCATGGCGGTCGACACCAACCATCATGTCTTCTCTTCGGACGCAGCACTCGGCGGTATCACCATTCGCGACTCGCGGCCCGATCTTCGCCGTCCCAGCTTCATCGCCATGGACCCGCCAAAGCACGACGAGCAGCGCAAGACTGTCAGCCCCATCGTTTCGCCGGCGAACCTCCAACAGATGGAACCCATCATCCGTGAGCGCGCGACGATGATCCTCGACGCGCTGCCGCTCGGCGAAACGTTCGACTGGGTCGACAAGGTGTCGATCGAATTGACCACGCAGATGCTGGCGACACTGTTCGACTTCCCGTTTGAGGAACGCCGAAAACTCACCCACTGGTCGGATATCGCCACCACTTTACCCATGAAGGGCGCGCTGGTCGAGACGGAGGAGCAGCGTCAGGCCGAGTTGATGCAATGCCTGGCCTATTTTACGCGGCTGTGGAACGAGCGCGTCAACGAAGCGCCGCGCGGCGATTTGATCTCGATGATGGCGCACAGCGACGCCACCCGCAACATGACGCCCGACGAGTATCTGGGAAATGTCATCCTGCTGATTGTCGGCGGCAACGACACGACACGCAACTCGATCTCCGGCGGCGTGCTGGCGCTCAATCAGAATCCGGCCGAGTACGAAAAGCTGCGCGCGAATCGCGACCTGATCACCAGCATGGTTCCCGAAATCATCCGCTGGCAGACGCCGCTGGCCCACATGCGTCGCACGGCGACGTCGGACATTACTCTTGGCACCAAGACCATCAAGAAGGGCGACAAAGTGGTCATGTGGTACGTCTCGGGCAATCGCGACGCCGAAGCCATCGAGAACCCCGACGCCTTTATCATTGATCGCGAGCGACCGCGCCAACATTTGTCATTCGGCTTCGGTATCCACCGTTGCGTCGGTAACCGCCTCGCCGAATTGCAACTCAGGATCGTCTGGGAAGAAGTTATGAAGCGATGGCGTTTCGTCGAAGTCATCGGCGAACCCCGCCGCGTCCGCTCCAGCTTTGTGAAGGGCTACGAGACCCTTCCGGTGCGCATCCACAAGTAAGCATAATCCGCGTGGCTTTTCGGGCGACTACAGGCCGTGCCACCGCAGCGGAGTATCCAGACCCAACTCTTGGTGTCGCCTCCGAGGCAAGCGTTCGATTAGAGCCATTCCGGTCAGTCCCCTGCTGCGCCTGCGAAGGCTCGATTTCGCCCATTGCGGCCATTGGTAATGGCCATTCGAACGATTGGATTTCTCAATACCGGCCAGTCGGCGTCGATGCTGCGGTGCGGCAGCAATTCGCAGGATCGGCCTTTCGTGATAGCTTTTCGGAAGAAGCAGAGGATCAGACCAATGAAAAACTTGTTCCGCACAGCATCCGCCTCCGTGGCCTTTATTTGGTTCATATCATTCGCGAGCGCGGCGAATCCGTTGCGCGTCAGCGTCGACGCTCTAGAAGCCCCCAACATGGTCATCGGTAAACTGGGTCTACCGCTTGGCAAGGTCGTGACTATCGAGGCGGACATGATCGACGGTGGCAGGCTCAGCGGCAAGGCACTCGAGGGCGTAACCTTGCTCGAGGTACGCTCCGTGGATGGTCAGAGCGTTCGTGAGCCTTGCTTCTTACGCTTTAATTGGTTCGATACCGTGCCGCCCGCACCGCTCTTAGGCAGAGTTCGACTTGTCGGCTATGAGACAGGAGTATTCACCGGCGTGCCTGCCGAAGCCTTTGACTACATCCCACCGGTAGCGAGCCAAGGCTTCCACTTCGAGAGCGCTTTTGTCGTCCTAAAGGCTTTGTGATGCGGCCGCTCATCGTTGCTTGCATCATCTAGCGGCAGCCTGAACATCAACGCAAATGAGACAGGTCGTCACAGACGCGCCACACGCATGTTGGAATGTCCACTTGGGGCCAACCCGGTCATTCCCCTGCCGCGCCCGCGAAGGCTGAAACTCTCTCATTGCAGCCGCTAACGGACGCGCCCGCTTAGAATGCGGTGAGCAGGCGCCCGGATACGAGAAGCAATGCGGATAAGGCAAAGTTGGCCACATTTCCGTCGATACTGCCGATCCGGGCTCCGGCGAATCCCGTGCGAGCGTTGACGTCGCCGCCATAGCGTCGCGACGTCGCCGCACTCAGGAAGAAGCCACCCAGCACTATCCCGCTCAGGATCATGGCGATGCAAGCGCCGAGGGACGGCTCCACCCTTCCAGACCAGAGGAAGAACAGTGCAGCGAGACCCAGCGCCGTCGTGGTCAGAACCTGCGTGACAACATGAAAGCGTGCGTGGGCCGGCCATGCAGGGTTTAGAGCGTGTGTCCGATTCAAGTCCGCAATCGGCGGAATGATCGTGAATTGCAGAATGCCAATCGTCATAAGAAACAGTCCGAGTTCAGGCATTGATCACTCCAATGTACGCAGCATGACGGTACTACAGCAAAGGTCGGCGGTGAAAGCGATTGCAATTGGGGCTTGTGGTTTTGGCCGTTACGGCAAGCGTCCGATTAGGGCCAAGGATGACCGTTCGGCCCATTGATGGAGGCGAGCGCTCGGGGAGGTGCGAACTGCCTACCTGGCCCCTGCTTCGAGTTCATGCAGCCAGTCAAGAATAAGTGGTGCCGCCGCTAGCATCGACGCATCGTGCCCGACGGGCCCGACATCGACCGCTACAACGTCGGCGCCGCGCCCGCGCATCGCCCGTGAAGCCGCCAACGCCTCTTCGGGGCTCACGTCGATATCCTTGCTGCCAAAATAGAGCCGAACCGGCGCGCGCGGCGTTACGTCTACAAGGCTGTTGACGGCGAATGCGTCGAGAAACCAATGGGAACCGTTGTGGTCGAAAGCGTCGAGATAGCTGCGGTTGAACATGCGCCGCGGTTCCCACGGCAGAGCCGCCACAATTTCCTCCGGCTTTGCGCCCGCGAACAAACGCTCGACTAGCGTGGCGAAATCGGGCGTCAGTACACTGTCGAGCGCATGACCATAGTAGGCTGACTGCCCCCAAGCCATGTACGCGAGATAAAGCGAATACGAAGGTGAGCCACCCTTCAGCGTTAGCGGCAACGACAGATTTCGGAGGTCATAGGCCCCCGCAACTTGTGCCGAACCGAAAACTTGCCGGCCCTTACTTTCCAGGACGCGCAGCGCCGCCAGGCTGGCCCATCCGCCTTCGGAAAACCCCGACAAAAACACTGGCGTCGTCGGCACACCCTCGATACGTTGCGCCACTTCTATCATCGCGACGACGGCTGGGCCGATCGCATCAGCGACGTAATATGGATGGCGTCCCTGCGACTCGCCAAGCCCCGGATAGTCCGGCGCCACAAGTGCATAACCGTTGCCGGCGAATGCGATGGCGGCCGCGATGCCCGTACCATCGGGCCGCGAGGGCACGGCGCTGCGCGTCGTAGTGGTCCCATGCTGAAAGCTCACCAACCGACGCGCCGAATGCCCGCGCGGCAAAGCCAGAAGCCCGCTCAGACGGACCACCTCTCCATTGCGCCCGGCGGTCGAGTACGACATCCGATAGCAATCGACCGCATACTCGACCGGCACACCTTTAACCCCGGTCAGGAACAGCAGAATACGCGCTTCGATCGTGGAAATCGTACGCAACGGAGTCAGTTGCACCCCATCCGGCGCACGCAGAGGCGCGGGCCGCATGCCGAGTAGAACGACGCCGGTACCGATTGCCAATATCAGAACCAGCAAAACCACGCCGATCAAGAATTTCCGCACAAGCTACCTTTCCTGGACCTGGTACATCTTACCTGCTCTTATGGCTCCCCAAAAGGCCGACCGGCAGGGTCCACCGAAAGCTGCCAGCCATGAAACACCCGCTGGACCGGCAGGTTCTCGCCCATTCCGCACATTCGCGACCCACGCTCTCAACTCGGCGCATGCTCGGTCGCTCGCCACATCTCACATCGTCTGGCAGCTCCGGACGCCGGAAACGGGGGCAGTCGCCGGTGGATTGAGCCGACCGTTAACACTTTCGAAACCGAAACTTCACCTGATCGAATGAATCCCAACGATAGTATTCGATCGTCAACCGATGGGACGAAATGCGCCTATTCTCCAAAATAGCCGTGACGATGGCCACAACGGTGATTGCCGGCACGATCGCGAGCGCGGCCGCGGTCGCCTTTGTCTTCGTCCCCCAATACCTTGAGATGGACCGCACCGCCGCGTTGAACAACGCCCAACGCGTCTACGATTTCCTTCAGCACGAACTGGCCACGGCGTCTTCATACGCCGGCGATTGGGGCCATTGGGACGAGACGTTCGAGTTCGCCAAAAACCTCGACAAAGGCTTCATCGAACGCAATCTGAAGCAGGATGATCTGCAAACGATCCATGTGGACGAGTTCGTGATCGCCCGCCGCGATCGCACCATCGCATTCGAAGTCCGCGCCGACCGCGCGCCCGACGCCGCTCCCGTGCCCTTCGCCGACCTGAAGGCGATACCTGCCACCCAGTGGCACGATTTCGCCGGCAATGTCTCCCGCGAGACGCGCGTCGGCTTCTCTTCGACGCCCGCCGGTCCCGCCATCGTTGCCACGACGGCAATCACCGACTCCAACGGCAACGGCCCCTCGCCCGGCGTCATGATCTTTGTGCGCCTGGCGGACGCGGCATTTCTGAAATCGGTGCATGAGCAAACCAATTTGGAGTTTTCGCTTGCGCCGGCAAATGCCGCTTCGAACCAAGCGCCGAATACCGCGAGGATCGGACGATCGCAAGACGTGCCCGTGACGCTCGCCAAGCACAACGGCCTAACCGAGGTCGGCGTCATGCTGCACGACGTCTCCGGCGCGCCGAGTTTCACACTGCGCGTCGCTACGCCAACGCGCTACGCCCAGATGATCTGGGTCGCGATGTGGGTCACGCTCGCCATCTTGCTCGTTGTCGGCGGCTTCGTCGGCTTTGTGATGTTCGCCTTCGTGCAGCGCGTCGTCACCGCGCCGCTGGAACACATGATCGCTCACACGCGACGCATCGCCGAAACCGGCAGTCTGGATACACCGTTGAGCCTCAAGCGTACCGACGAGATCGGCGCCCTTGCGAACGCCTTCGACGGCATGATCGGCGATCTGCGGCAGGCGCGTCGCCAATTGCAGGAACAAAGCTTCGTCAACGGCATGGCCAACATCGCCGCCGAAATGCTGCACAACATCCGCAACGCGCTGAGCCCTGTGTCGACCGCGGTTTGGAAGGGGCGCGAATCCCTGAAGGACGTGCGCATCGACCGCCTGCAGCAGGCCGGCCTGGCGCTGGCGCAAAGCGACATCGACGCCGAGCGCAAAGCGAACCTCGCCGACTATGTCGGCGCCAGCGCCCAGCACATTTTCGAACGCTGCCAAAGCGCGCAAACCGAATTCGAAGCCATCGCCGCGCTCACCAATCAGATCGAATCGGTATTGAACAACCACGATGATCTAAGCCGGGGCGTCCGACACGTGGAAAGCATTGCCGTGGCCGACATCGTTACGGACATCACGGCCTTTGCGCGCCAAGAACCGTTTCAAGACGTGGAACTCGTCGTCATGCCGTCTGTCGCCGCGCTACCGCAAGTCACGGCGCAGCGCGTCGTGTTGCTTCAGGTATTGGGAAATCTCTTCCTCAACGCGCTGCAATCCATCGGGCGCGCGCAGGCGTCGCCCGGACGCGTCGTCATCAACGGCCGCGACCTGGGCGACCAGATTGAACTGACGATCATCGACAACGGCGAAGGCATTTCGGCCGAACGAATGCCGCAACTGTTCAATCGCGGTTTCACCTCGCGCGGCGCCAAAGGCACCGGCCTCGGCCTGCATTATTCGGCGACCAGCCTGAACGCAATGAACGGATCGATCAAAGCCGAAAGCGAAGGATCGGGAAAGGGAGCGACGTTCCGCATCCGCCTTCCCGTCGCTTCGCGCAAGGACAAAGTGGCATGAGCGAGTTGACGCGCAGAATCCTGATAGCCGACGACGAAACCGACATACGCGAAGCGTTTCGCGGCGCCTTAACGCCGATGGCGGCGACCAAGGTTCAAGGATTGAATGCACTCGAAGATAAATTGTTCGGCACGCGCGAAACGCCGAAACCGGACGCGTTGGCCTACGATCTCGCCTTCGCCGCGCAAGGCGCGGAGGCCGTTGACCTCGTGCGCGGCGCGATCGAAGACTCAAGACCCTTCGGCGTCGTTTTTCTCGACATGCGCATGCCGCCGGGCATCGACGGCAGCGAAACCGCCAAGCGCATCCGCGCCCTCGATCCGGCGGTGAACATCGTGCTCGTGACCGGCTATTCCGACGTCGACGTCGGCGACGTCGCGGCGCAAGTCTTGCCCGCGGACAAGCTCTTCTTCATCGCCAAGCCGTTTCAAGTTGCCGAAATTCGGCAGCAGGCGGCGGCGCTCTCCGCTCGCTGGCGCCACGAAAGCACGCTCGAGCGCGAACTTCAAACGCAGAATCGCGATCTTCAAACCTTGGCCGCCGAAGCGAGCGCCGCGCGCAACGACGCGGAGCGCGCCAGCGTCGCCAAGTCGGTTTTCCTCTCGAACGTCAGCCACGAACTGCGCACGCCGCTGAACGCCATCATCGGTTTCAGCGGCATCATGGCAGGCGAACTCTATGGGCCGCTCGGCGACGCGCGCTATTTGGACTACGCGCGCGAAATAGGCGAGGCGGGCTCCTGCTTGCTGGGAGCGATCAACAACATCATCGACACCGCCCGCTTGGACATCGGCAAGGTTGAATTGTCGCGCGAAGAGCTCGATCTGACGGCCTGCCTATCGCGTGTTGTGGCCGATCTCAAGGCATTCGCGAGCGGCAACGATATCTCGCTGCACCTTCAAAGCCCGCCCGACCCGCCGATGTTGTCCGCCGATCGCCGGCGTTTGAATCAGGCGATTTTCGGCATCGTACACAATGCCATCAAGTTTTCGCCACCCGGCGGGCGTGTCGACGTCGAGATCGAAGCTCGGGATGGCGCAGCAATCGTTTCGATCCGCGACAACGGTGCCGGCATGTCGCCCGAGCTGATCGAAGCGGTCCAACGCCCTTTCGGACAAGGCGAAAGCGAGTTCTCGCGCCGTCACAGCGGACTGGGACTTAATCTGACTTTGGCCAAGCGCTTGGTCGAACTGCATGGCGGGCGTTTGGAAATCGAAAGCGCGCTGGGCAAGGGCACGACGGTGCGCATCGTTTTGCCCCCACAGGATGCGTCGTCCGCCGCCGCGTAAACCTCAAGCGCCGGGCAAACTTGCCGTCAGCGACAGCACCACGCCGCCCTCGCATAAATCCGTTCCGCCGAAGCAATCGGCGTGGCTCGTATCGGTGGCGGTATAGCGCAGATCGAGCGCGAAGATCTCCCACGTCGCCGTCGCGCCGAAATCGTAAAAATACCAATCCGGCGTACCGTAAGCCGCATTGTCTTCGATCCATTGATGCCCGAACTGCGCCGAAGCGCTCAACCAATCGATGCCGCCGAACGTCAGCGGCACTTGCAGGCCGGCGGAAAGCCCGATCGCCGTGCCTGTGCGTCCGGAATAATCCGGGCTCCACGTCGCATCGCCCGTCAGCGAGAAGTCGCTGAAATCGTGCGCAACGTTGCCCAGCACTTCGAAATAGTCGTAATGCGCCGGCGCGGAATCCGGATACCAGTAATACGCGAGGGTCCCGGTCGCGGACGTTTCGTCCGCGAACGAAAACGAATACCCGGCAATGAAATCCACTTCCGCCGGGCTCTTTTGCGGATCGTTGAAGTCGATCGACGACGCCCAAATGCCGGCGAACAGTCCGGAAGGATCGGCATAGTCGACCCCGCCCTGCACCGCCGCGTCCCGGTCTGTTTGGCTCTGGCCGCGAAAGCGATAGTCCGAAGTCAGCGTCGCGTTTGCCGTCAGTGCGAGCCAGCTCTGTTCCGCGACCTCGTCTGCCAACGCTGCAAAAGGAGCCACGATATAGAACAGCAAGCTGGCAGCGAGCGCCTTAGATACCGCCATAGCAGCCGCTCCCGTTTCCGATCGTCCGATTGCTTTGAATCGGCACTGGAGTGCCTAAGATGCGGCCGAATGAGTTAGTAAAAGGTTAAGGCGGCGTCGGTCAGTTGCTCGGTACGGTGGCTAGCCGCGTAAGGTTGCCGTCTCTCTGGCAGACATAACCGCAGGCGCCATCGAGAGGGACGGCGGTGGGTGACATAACTTCGACGCTCATTAGTTCGGTCGCGCAGGCGCCAAGAGGCAAGGCCATGGCACGAACCGCGGCCACCGCCTCCCGCCTACTGAAATCCGCAACACCATGACGTGCTCATCATGCGGCCACGAATGTCTCGAACATGCGAGATCTGGGGTCAGACACCAATACCGGTGACATATCGGGAGTATTTGGTGTCTGACCCCAAATCCTCCGCGGATCTCCTCGACCAAGCCACCGGTATCAGTCGCAACGGACTTGAGAATCGAAAGCTTCTCGATGGCCTTCAGCGTCTGCCCCTCGGCGCCCAGCGCGCACGAGCTGCCGGAGCGTTTCGACATTGCCGAATTGCGGACTATCCAAATGCTCAAGCAGCAACCGCGCGTCCTTCGTCCGGCCCTCCAAACCCAGTGACTGCGCCAGATCGCGCAGACCGGACATGTCGGTCGAAG
>VFKO01000345.1 GCA_009885515.1 Rhodobiaceae bacterium
CACGGCGCGTATCCGCATCGCTTCCAGTGTGGCATGATCCAGTTTGCGAGCATCGTCTTGTCTCATGACGCATAAGAATCACATCAGACTCACGCCGTCAATAAAAAAGAGAAATTACTTATGGACGGATTAATATGTATAGCTGCATGCAAAACGATATACACACTCCCCCACTCTACGGCGGCCTGCCTTTTAGCCGTGCGCGTGGTATACACGGGTTTTAGATCCGATGCCCTGATCGTCCTGAAGAGAGCGGCGGAAATGACCCGCGCTCTTCTGAACATAGGACAGCAATTTCGCCAAAACGCCGTTGAGGTCTAGCGCGAGGCCGGCTTGACGCAGCGAAACACGATATTGCCGCTCCGGTCTGTGAACTGCGTCAAAATTTCCGGTGCCGTGCACTTGGGGAGCTGCCAACTTGAGCTGCGCAACAGTCCAACGAAAAAGTTTTCCGCTTGCGCGGTTGCGGCGAATGTCAGGGTGGCCGTGACAGCGGCGGCAAGCATCATCGTTGTCTTTTTCATGGTCTTCTCCACAGTCTCTGAAATTGATGGGGGTGGGGGCGCTGGCTAACTGATGGGGATCAGTGGCGCAAGTGCCGCGAAAGCCGCAGCTGATGGATTGACACCGAATCTGAAGTATTCCAAGGATTCCCGGTTTGTGGACAGCTTGAATGGACCATCGCATGACGGAACCCCCTTTCAGCGCTGCCGCAGAACTCACCAGCCGCGACAAGCTCAAGTCGCGCATCCAGGCCCTGCGCGCCAAGACCATCGACAATGGCTGCACCGAGGATGAGGCGCTGGCCGCTGCAGCAAAGGTCGCCGAACTGCTCGACCGCCACGACTTGTCGCTCACCGACATCGAGATCCGGGAAACGCCGTGTGAGCGGCGCGAGTACGAAACTTTCCGCAAGAAACGCGTGCCGCTCGATGGTTGCGTCGTAGCGATTTCAAAATTCTGCGATTGCCAAGTGTGGCGCGAAAAAAACCAGTCTGGTGAATCGCGCTTCGTCTTTTTCGGCCTGCGCCCGGATGTCGAAGTCGCGCATTATCTGACCGAGCTGATCGACGGTGCCGTGCGGCACGAACAAGGCCGCTACAAGACAACACCCGAATATCAGCAGTTCCGTCATAACGAGCGTCACCTGGCCAACGCGTCGTTTGCGATGGGCATGGTCGAATCAATCGCAGACAAGCTGTTTGCGATGAAGGCGGCGCGCGATCAGGCGAACGTGAACACCGGCCGCGCGCTGGTTATTCTTAAATCCGCCGTGGTCGATGCTGAACTCAGAAAGCTCGACTTGAATCTTCGAACTCAGCGCCGCACCCGCCGCCTGGTGTCGCCAGACGCCTACCAGGCTGGCGAAGAAGCAGGCGCGGCGCTGTCGATCAATGCGGCTCTGCGCAAGGCGTAGTGTAACACTTGCAAGCGAAAGGAAATTGCATCATGCGAAAGAAGAATTGGCGAGTTGTCATCACCGGATGCGCCCTGATTGCCGTCGCAGCAGGGTTTTACTTCTATTTGGTTGGATTGGCGCCCCAGTCGACGGACACCGTGGCCTTGATGCAGACGGTGGGGACAGTCTCCGGTGGCGCTGGTGGATTGGGGATTGCCATGATCATCATTGGCCTCATCGGCACCAAGACAAAGACGTGACGGGAATTCGCTCGCTTCTGCAAACTCAACGGGCCCCATGTCGACACTCTCAGCCGCCCGCACGCCGCATGGTCAGCTTCACTTAGCGCATACGGATGAAGGGGCAACACTTCAGCCTGAAAAGAATACGCGCATTGAAG
>VFKO01000305.1 GCA_009885515.1 Rhodobiaceae bacterium
AGGCCAAGTGCATGGCGGCGGTGTAGATGAAGATCGCACTCATGCCGCCGATCTGGATGACGATGGCGGCGATGACGGGGCCGAGCGCTGCGGCGGCGCCGTAGACGAAGAGATTGGTTGAGGCGACCTCGGTCATTTCGTCCTGGCGGGCATGATCGTTGAGGTGGGCGTTGGTGAGAGAGCCGATGGGGAACGCTGTGGCCCCGTAAAGGGCACCGCCCAGCATCAGCCAGATGTTGGAAGGGATTGCCAATGGCGCTTCCATTGCCAGCATAATTCCGGCGATCGCTGCGGCGGCGGCGCAGAAGCCGATGATGATGCGCCGGTCGGTAAAATCCGAGAGGCGGCCTATCGGCCACTGCGCGATGGCGCCGCCGAAAATGACTGCCGACATGAAAAGCGCGATGCCGTCGCCGGTCATGCCGCGCGCTTGGGCATAGACGGGGGCCAGGGTCCAGAAGGCGCCGCTGACCAGCCCCACAGTCAAGGCGCCCATGACACCGACCGGCGAGATCTTGTAGAGGCGCCACGGCCGGAGTTTTACCTGACCCGGGCGCGGCGGCTCGGCCTGCGAGGTCAGGCCGACCGGCACCAGGCAGAGCACGGTGAGAATTGCAGTGATGGAGAACAGCTCGTATGAACTCGGGCTTGCCAGCGTGAACAGGTATTGGCCGCCGAGCAGGGCCAAATTGTTGAAGGTGGCGTAGATCGTAAATATGCGGCCGCGAATGGCGTTGGCGGTTTGCTGGTTGAGCCAGCTCTCGAGAACCGCGAACATGCCGGCGGCGCAAAAGCCGATGCCGGCGCGCATCAGGCTCCAGGCCCAAGGCTCGACGAACAGAGCGTGGACGAGAACGATTGCGGCAGTGATGGCGCCCAGCACGGCAAAGACGCGGATGTGGCCGGCGCGCGCGGTCAGGCGCGGGCAAATCCAGCAGCCGGCAACGAAGCCTGCAAAATAGGCCGAACCCATCAGGGCGATGGCGGTGCTGGAGAAGCCCTCGCCATTGGCGCGGACCGGCACCAGCGTTCCCTGGAGACCGTTGGCAAGCAGCATGATCACGGCGGTCGCGAGCAACGCTGCTATTTTGGTGAGATCGGCAGTGGTGACTCTAGTCGACATGGGGTGGTGCTCATAGCGGTTTGTCCGGGTTTGCGAAAGGGCGGCATGAATTGCGGCTTGTGCAGGGGTTCGATAGGTTGCGGGCCAAATCGACAACAAGGAAATGGGGCATGGCAAACACAACGAAAGGGCAAACCGCGAAGGGCCATCCCTATTCAACGGACCTCGACCGGAACCCGGCCAATTATCAATCGCTGTCGCCGCTGATTTTTCTTGAGAGGGCGGCGTTCGTTTTTCCCAAGCACGTTGCCATCATCCACGGCGCACAACGGATCAGCTATGAGGAATTCTATGCGCGCACGCGGCGGTTGGCATCGGCGTTGTCGCGGCGCGGGATTGGGCTGGGCGATACGGTGGCGGTGATTGCGCCCAACATTCCGCCGATGCTGGATGCGCATTACGGGGTGATGATGACGGGCGGGGTTTTGAACGCGATCAACTATCGGCTGAGCGCGCAGGAGATTGCCTTCATCCTCGATCACGGCGAAGCCAAAGCGCTGATCGTCGATAAAGAGTTTGGCGCGCTGGCGCGCGAGGCGTTGAAGCTGTGCAAGGCCAAGCCGTTTGTGATTGGGATCGACGACGGGGAATTCGATGGCGGAGAACTCATCGGTGAGATGGACTATGAGGCTTTTCTGAAAACGGGTGATTGCGAATTTGTCTGGTCGCTGCCGGAGGACGAGTGGCAGGCGATTTCGCTGAACTATACCAGCGGCACCACGGGCAACCCCAAGGGCGTCGTGTTTCATTCGCGTGGCGCGTATCTGCTGGCGCTGGGCAATGTGATTGCGGCATCGATCCGGGCGCATCCGGTTTATCTGTGGTCGCTGCCGATGTTTCATTGCAATGGCTGGTGCTTCACCTGGACGATCTCGGTCGTCGCCGGCACGCATGTGTGTTTGCGCCGGGTGACGGCGGCCAACATGTTCGATGCCTGCGCGCGGCATGGGGTGACCCATATGTGCGGGGCGCCCATTGTGATGGGGATGCTGGTCAACGCGAGCGAGGGCGAACGCAAAGCGCTGAAGACCCGCGTCGAGTTCATGACGGCTGCAGCCCCGCCACCGTCGGCAACTCTGGCGCGGATGGAAGAGGCGGGCTTTCAAGTGCATCACGTTTATGGGCTGACCGAGACGTATGGGCCTGCGGTTGTGAATGCCTGGCATTCGGAGTGGGACGCGTTGCCGGGCGAGGAACGCGCCAAGATCAAAGCGCGTCAGGGTGTGCGCTATCCGGTGCTGGAGGCGCTGGCGGTCAAAGACCCTGAGACCATGGAAGACGTGCCGCGTGACGGGCAGACGATGGGTGAAGTGTTCTTCCGCGGCAATGTGGTGATGAAAGGCTATCTCAAGAATCCGAAGGCCTCGCAGGAGGCTTTCAAGGGCGGCTGGTTTCATTCAGGCGATCTGGGCGTCTGGCATACAGACGGCTATATCCAGCTTAAAGACCGCTCGAAGGACATTATCATTTCGGGCGGCGAGAATATTTCATCGATCGAAGTGGAGGATGTTTTGATGCGCCATCCTGCGGTGGGCCTGGCCGCCGTTGTGGGTATGCAAGACGAGAAATGGGGCGAAACGCCGGTGGCCTTTGTGGAATTGAAAACAGATGCGAGCGCCAGCGCCGAGGACATCATTGCCTTCATCAAGAGCCAGATTGCGGGCTACAAGGTGCCGCGGATGATCGTGTTCGGCGAATTGCCAAAGACGTCGACGGGCAAAATCCAGAAATTCAAGCTGCGCGAGACGCTGTAGTGGGCTCACGGCCCCCGGACATCCAGGTCCGGGGGGCGTGGCAATATTTCCGAGCATGATTCGCCGGCGTTTGCTCGATATTGTTCTTCCTGGGGGGCAGAGAGAGGTTTGCGCCGGTTAGTTTATTTCTATTCGAAGGCGCTCTATTTCTTCTTTTAGTCGAAGTTTTCGCTTCTTTAATTCCGCGAGCATCAAATCGTCCGGGAGGGGACGGTGCTGCTCGTCCTGAATCTGTGTATCTAGTTTGTGGTGCTTATCCGCAAGTTCCTGGATATGCGAGTCTAGGCCCATGTACGTGCCTCCATGTTTAGAGAGTCGGATTGAATCACAGAATCTTGCGCTTGTCAGCGGCGAAGTTGGCAATTCGCAAATAAAGTCTTAACGCCAGTTGGCCATTGCGGGGCGCTTTATGTTTGAAATTGCTACGGTTTTGAATTTCAGTTCGCGGTTGCGAAAGACAAATGCAGCTTTTTGTGATAGAGTTCCCCAAGTAAGTGAAAAGCTGAGTCATGGGAATTTCTAAAGACGGCGGGGGACCCGACAGTCCACTCTTGACGCTCGTTGGTGGAAGCCAACCTGTGGGGGAGGCTGCGCCACCGGACGGCGCTGACAAAGCGACCCTGCTGAAACTCACTGAGCTCCGTCAGGAGCATCGCGAACTCGACGTCGAGATACAGACGCTTGTCGCGTCGGTGGCCATTGATCAATTGGCGATGCGGCGGCTGAAGAAGCGCAAGCTGATGTTGCGCGATTTAATCACGCGGATCGAGAGCGAGATCGTGCCGGATATTATTGCTTGAGCTAAGGCTTGCGGCGTTTGGCGGCGTACATGGCACGGTCGGCGTCGGCCATGGCGGCGTCGGGGTTTTCGCCCTTTTGGAACTGGTGAATGCCGAAGGCGACGGTGAGGCTTAGCTGCTTGCCTTCCCAGTGAATGGGATGGGCGCCGATTTGATCGGATAGGGCGCGGGCCTTTTTTTCGGCCTGCTCTTTGTCGGCCTTGGGTAGAATGACGCCAAACTCATCGCCGCCCAAGCGGCCCACGACATCGGATTCTCTGACATTTTCAATGAGCAGTTTGGCGACATGCTTGAGCACCGCATCGCCTGCCGCATGGCCGTGCGTGTCGTTGACAGTCTTGAATCCATCCAAATCGAAATAGATCAGACTTGCCGAAAGGTCGTAGCGATCACCGAATGAAATGATGCGCGACATTTCGCGGACGAAGGCGCGACGGTTCAAAAGCGGCAAGAGGCTGTCTTGATCGGCCACGGCTTGCACTGATTCCAGGCGCTCTTTGGTGTGCTCCAAATCATGGCGCAATCGATCGACCTCGGCCATCAAGGTCACGATGGCGTCGCGGACGGCGGGGGTGAACTCGGCCTCGGGAATGCCCAACACCGATGAGACATCGCCAGCGGCGGACGCAGCGGTGACTGGTTTCGCAGCGGTGGCGCGCTGCACCGACGCATAGGCTTGCACACCGGTGGCGCCGGCGGCAGTTCCTGGTCTGGTGCCCGTGATCTTCATTGTGTTCCAAGCATATCGAAACGCACCGCAATTGGCGCCTGTCGAATCGTTAAAGTCAAAACTGCGACCAAATGCTTAATAATGACTGACATCTGGGTTTCACTTGGACGCTCAGGAGCATTATACTTCGGCGCTTCTTGTTGAACTCTCGCCCACCGGCAACCACAAGGAAGCACATGGCCGCCATGGCCAAGAAACTCTCATCACCTGCCAACGAACGCGGCTCTGCGGATGTCGGCATTATCATGGGCAGCCGATCCGATTGGACCGTCATGTCAGAGGCCGCCGAAATCCTGGAAAAACTGGGCGTGCGGCACGAGGTGCGGGTGGTGTCTGCCCACCGCACGCCCGACCGCCTGTTCGCCTATGCCAAGGGTGCGAAGGCGCGCGGCATACAGGTGATCATTGCAGGCGCGGGGGGGGCTGCCCATCTGCCGGGAATGACGTCGTCGATGACGACCTTGCCGGTGCTGGGCGTTCCGGTGCCGTCTACGGGCCTGGACGGGCTCGACAGTTTGTTATCGATTGTTCAAATGCCGGGCGGGGTTCCCGTTGGAACATTGGCCATCGGCAAACCCGGGGCCAAGAATGCGGGACTGCTGGCGGCAGCGATTCTGGCACTCAACGACCCGGACCTTGCCAAACGGCTTGAGGGGTATCGGGCGCGGCAAACGGCGGAGGTGCCGGAGACGGCGTTCGATGAGGACCATGGACGCTGAACCAATGCGCCCGGTTGGGCCCGGTGGAACTATCGGCATTTTGGGCGGCGGGCAGTTGGGGCGCATGCTGGCGATGGCGGCGGCACGGCTGGGCCTGAAATGCGCGATCTATTCGCCGGAGCCCGAGAGCCCAGCGTTTCAGGTCTGCGATGCGCATGTGGTGGCGAACTATAGCGACACGCGCGCCTTGGAAAAATTTGCGCGCAGCGTCGACGTCGTGACGTATGAATTCGAAAACGTGCCGGGCGATGCGGCAAACGTCTTGAGCGCATTGAAGTCGGTGCAGCCGAACCCGAAGGCACTGTCGATTATTCAGGACCGCTTTTCCGAGAAGTCTTTCGCGCGCGGCTTGGGCATTGCGACGACACCTTTTGCGCTCATTGATTCGCAGGCGAGCCTTGAGGCGGCGTTGCCGGTGGTGGGTGTGCCAGCGGTGCTGAAGACGTCGCGGTTGGGCTATGACGGCAAGGGGCAGCAGATCGTGCGCACGGCTGACCAGTTGGCGGGGGCGTGGGACGGCTTGAAACGAGTCCCGTGCATTCTGGAGGGCTTTGTCGATTTTACGCGCGAGCTTTCGGTGGTGGCGGCGCGGGGCGCGGACGGACAGACTGCGTGCTACGACCTGGTCGAGAACCGGCACGAGAACCATATTTTGCGCACGACCCTGGCGCCGGCGAAGGCTTCGGCGCGCTTGAAGACCGAGGCCGTGCAGATCGCCGAAAAATTGCTGGACGCGTTCGACTATGTGGGCGTGATGGCGGTTGAAATGTTCGAGACGCGCGACGGACGCCTGCTGGTCAACGAAATCGCGCCCAGGGTGCATAATTCCGGGCACTGGACGATCGACGCGTGCGCGGTCAGCCAGTTCGAACAACATATCCGCGCCGTGTGCGGCTGGCCTTTGGGGGACACGACGCGGCACTCGGACGCGATGATGACGAACTTGCTGGGCGAGGAGGCAGGCTCCTGGCCCGCGCTTGCGGCGGAACCGGCAACGGCCGTGCATCATTACGGCAAAGGCGAGGCGCGCGCGGGTCGCAAGATGGGGCACGTGACGCGGCTCTATCCGCTGGGGACGCGGCCGGAAGAGTGAGGCGTTGCGCTGGGGGGAACAGTGCCTGCTTTTTATTTGCAGCCCAGGAACTACGCATGCCTGACAACTCATCCAGCATCATCCTCTACCAGACAGAAGATGGTCGCACGCGCATCCAGTGCCGGTTCGATGACGAGACGATCTGGCTGACGCTGGCGCAAATCGCAGAACTTTTCCAGACAACACCACAGAATGTGACCCTGCATCTGAAGGCGATTTTCGCGGCGGGTGAACTGTCGGAAGCCGCAACTTGTAAGGATTACTTACAAGTTCGCAAGGAAGGTGCTCGGTCCATGTCGCGTGACGGATTAACGGGAAGGTTTGCGGCTTGAATGCTTTCATGGGCATTGGCTATGGCACCGGCTCAGGCTAAGCTGGCCGTGACAGCGTGCAAAACACCATGAAGGCATCAATTGCTGTCCAAGGCCCGTCGTTCAGGGCTTGTTGAAATGGAAGGAGCAACCGGTGTCTAACCCGCAGTCACTGATCGAGAAAATCAGAGCCTTGCCGGCCGAACGCATAAATGAGGTCGAGGACTTCGTCGATTTTATCGCCTCGCGCGTATCCGAACGCGCCCTCAGTGACAGCGCTGCTGCCGCTAGCTCACCCGCCTTCGCCAAAATTTGGAACAATCCCGAGGACGATGCCTACGATGCAATCTGAGTTCGGTCCCCTTGAATTCGGCAATGTCGTTCTGGTTCGCTGTCCCTTCACCAACCAAACAGCAGCGAAGCAGCGGCCCGCCGTCGTCGTCAGCTGACGCGCCTACAATGATGCCAAGCCCGATGTCGTGGTCATGGCCATTACCTCACAGCTTCGTGCCAGTGCCGCCCTCGGCGAAGTCTGGGTCAAAGACTGGACCGCCACAGGACTGATTAAACCTTCCGCCATCAAACCCGTCTTCGCCACAATCGAAGAAGCCCTCATCATCCGCAAGCTTGGCGCATTGCTTGACGCCGACAAATAAGCATTGCACCAAACCATCGCGCAGGTGCTCGGCTAACGCGGCGCCCTCATGGTTGCGAGTGGAAGGAAATGTGGCGACAGGTTATTGGAGTGCACCCTTGGTGTGAGACACTGTCTCATGTCCTGCTGTCTCACTTGTTTGTCGCGGAATTCGGCCTAATTTTTGGAGGAAATAGGACAGCGGTTCGGCGGAAATGGGGGCGATTAGCGTTTGGGGTACCTCAGCGCGCCCAATATCGTCAGGGGAT
>VFKO01000330.1 GCA_009885515.1 Rhodobiaceae bacterium
CGAACAAGGCTTGGTCGCGTTGGACGAGCCGGTGCACAAATACATTCCGGCGTGGAAAGACCTTGGCGTTTTTCAGGGCGGCGGCGGAACGACGCCTTTCAGGACGAAGCATGTCGAACGTCCGATGCTGATCGTCGACTTGCTGCGCCACACCTCGGGGCTGACCTACGGGTTTCAGGAGTCGACCAACGTCGATGCGGCCTATCGCAAGCTCAAGATCGGCGGGATCGAGAAGAACGGCACGCTGGACGGCATGGTCGAGCAGCTCGCGAAGCTGCCGCTGGAATTCTCGCCGGGGACGGCGTGGAACTATTCGGTGTCGACGGACATCCTGGGTTATCTCGTCGAAAAGATTTCCGGACAGAAGTTTGAAGACTATTTGCGCGCAAAGATTTTCAAGCCGCTCGGCATGGTGGACACCGATTTCCACGTCCATCCGGGGAAAGAGGCGCGGCTGGCCGCTTGTTATATTCCGGCTAAAGGCGGGATGGAACTGCAGGATGACCCGGCCAAAAGCCCCTTTCTGCAACCCCCGAGTTTCGTTTCCGGTGGCGGTGGGTTGGTGTCGACGGCGAGCGACTATCTGAAATTCTGTCGCATGCTGATCAATGGTGGGTCGCTGGACGGGGTGCAGATCGTCAGTCCCAAGACGATCGAGCTGATGACGATGAACCATCTGCCCGACGGCAAGGATTTACCGGCGCTGTCGCGCTCGCTGTTCAGTGAGGTGGCTTATAACGGCGTCGGCTTCGGGTTGGGCTTTGCGGTGACGATGGACCCGGCCAAGACGTTGATCCCCGGCTCAGTGGGCGAGTATTCATGGGGCGGTGCCGCTTCGACGTCGTTCTGGATTGATCCGAAGGAAGACCTGATCACGATTTTCATGACGCAGTTGATCCCGTCGAGCACCTATCCGATCAGGCGCGAATTGCGGACGCTTGTGTACTCGGCCTTCACGAGTGAACGCGGTGGTGCCGCAAGGGCGCGGGTTGGGTTTTAATGCGGCGACGGATGAGCGCGTCCCCTCATCCGTCTCGCCGCCGTCGCGAAGTGCTCGGCGTCGATCCACCTTCTCCCAGAGGGAGAAGGTGGCGCGGCGCCTCTTCGCGCCGTGACGGATGAGGGGACACCTCGCGCTAGCCGAACCGCTTCACGCCTTCGACCCAGGTTTCGCGCACCGCGATCTGGCTGAGGCGGGTGGGGTCCACCTTCATTGGGTCTTCTTCGAGTACCACCAGGTCGGCGTATTTGCCGGGCTCAAGCGTGCCGATGGCGTGGTCCATTCTTGCCTGGTAGGCGGCGTCGATGGTCATGGTGCGCAAGGCTTGATCGATGGTGAGGCGTTGATCTGGCGCCAGTACTTCGCCGCCGTCGCGCATGACGCGGGTGACGGCGTTTTCGATGCAGCGTAAGGGACCGATTTCGGTGACGTCGTAGTCGGAGTGGAGCGAGAAGCGAACGCCCGCCTTCAGCGCCGAGACGCCCGCGCCCAATCGGCTTGCGCGTTCGAGGCCGATGATGCGGTCGCGGAAGGCTCTGCCCCAATAATGGACGTGGCCGATCAGGAACGACGGCGTCAGGCCCAACTTGGCCATCCTGGCGAAGTGTTCGTCCCAGGCGATGGAGCAATGCTCAATGCGGTGTCTGTGGTCGGCTCGTGGATTGGCCACCAATGCCGCTTCGTAGGCGTCGAGCACGATGTCGATGGCGGCGTCGCCGTTGGCGTGGACGGCGACCTGCCAGCCCGCGTCGTGCGCGCGCTTGATGCCTGCCGCCAATTCTTCGACTGGAAAACTCAAGAGGCCGCGGTTGTCGATGTTGTTGTAGCGTTCGCGCAGATAGCCGGTGTTGCCCTGGTTCGAGCCGTCGGCCCAAAACTTGAAACCGAGCAGGCGGAACCAATCGTCTCCGGCGTTGGGCTTGACGTCCGGTAGCTTCAACCACGCATCCATCCGCCCCGACACCATCATGGCGCCGAGCCGCACGGGCGAGCGGCCGCTTGCCGTGATCGCTTTCAGGATCATGAGTTCGTCGGTTCCTGCGAAGGCTCCGAGACCGCAATCGACGAGCATCGTGCAGCCGGCCTTTGCCGCTTTGTCGAGTTCAACGGTTGCGGCTGCGATCAGGCTTTGCGGCGTCGGCTGCGGGGCAATCCGCAAAAACGGCGCATAAGACGTTCCGCCCGCGAGTTGTCCGTTGAGTTTTCCCGATGCGTCTTTGTAGTAGTGCCCGCCGGCGCCGGAATC
>VFKO01000481.1 GCA_009885515.1 Rhodobiaceae bacterium
ATTGTCGAAGACATGTACGCACCTGCGATCCGGGCCCGCACGAATATGGGACAGATGACGATTGGCGCTCAGTAAGACACGAAAAAACTACGGCGCAGCCGGCATTGTCGCCGGCTTCGCCGCCCTCGGGTTGATCTTCGCCCTCGCGGTCTTTGATCGCATATTCCCTATCGAGCGTTCGCGGATCGAAGATCGTTCCGTCATCGTCACCTCGGCCAAGGGAACGCTGCTGCGCGCTTTCACCTCCAGCGACGGTCGCTGGCGCCTGCCTGTCAAACCCGAACAAGTCGACCAGCGTTACCTGGCGATGCTCATGGCATGGGAGGACCAACGCTTCCGCAGCCACGGGGGTGTCGATCCCATCGCCATGCTGCGTGCCATGTACCAAATGGCGGCCGAAGCGCGGGTGGTCTCAGGGGCATCAACCATAACGATGCAGGTCGCACGCTTGATGGAGCCGCGCGAGCGAACGCTCTACGCAAAATTCATCCAGGGCGCCCGCGCCGTTCAACTCGACTGGCATCTGTCAAAGGACCAGATCCTCGAGCACTATCTCACGCTGGCCCCTTTTGGCGGCAATCTCGAAGGCGTGCGCGCCGCCAGCTTCGCCTGGTTCGGTAAGGAACCAAAGCGGCTCAGCATCGGCGAAGCAGCCTTGCTCGTATGCTTGCCACAATCGCCCGAACGCCGCAGGCCGGACCGCCACCCGCAAACAGCCAAAGTCGCTCGTGATCGCGTCATCGCGACCTTGGCCGAACGAGGCCTGATCTCCAGGCGCGACGCGAAAGAGGCAATGGAAGAACCCATTCCGCCGCGCCGCCTGCGTTTCCCCTTCAACGCCCCGCATCTGGCGCAGGAACTCTTCGCTGCCAACAAATCCGGCGAGCCCGTCATCACCTCGACCTTAAGCGCCGACATTCAGCTCAAGCTGGAGGATTTGGGCCGTCGCGAACGCAGCTATTTCGACGACGACGCGAACATCGCCGTCATCGTTGTCGACAATGCAACACGCAATGTCCTGGCCTACATGGGTGGCGCAAACTTCTGGTCCCACGCGGGCCAAGTCGATTTGGCGGCCGCCTCGCGCTCGCCGGGATCGACACTCAAGCCCTTTATCTACGGCATGGCCTTCGATGAACTCATCGTTCACCCGCAGACTTTGATCGACGACAAACCCACCATGTTTGGCGACTATGAACCGCGTAACTTTGACCGCGGCTTTCAGGGCACTGTCTCGATTTCAACCGCACTGCAAATGTCGCTGAATGTACCGGCCGTCGCGTTGTTGGATCGCGTCGGCCCCTTGCGCTTTGCCGCAAACTTGCGCAATGCCGGAGCGCACCTCTATTTCTCGCAAAAAGGCGCCCTGCCGTCATTGCCGATTGCGCTCGGCGGGGTTGGCATTTCATTGCGCGACCTGACCATGCTCTACACCGCCATTCCCAACGGTGGCGAAGTTCACGCGCTCAATGTCGTCGCCAGCACCAACAGTCAAAGCAACGGCCGGCTGTTCAGTCAGGCCTCGGCCTGGTACCTGAACGACATTCTGAAAAACGCAAATCTCCCCGACGGCTGGTCGATGGGGCAGGGCATCGAGCGCGCGCGCCCCATCGCATTCAAAACCGGAACGTCCTACGGCTATCGCGACGCCTGGGCTGTCGGTTTTTCAAAACACTTTACCGCCGGCATCTGGGTCGGCCGTGCCGATGG
>VFKO01000334.1 GCA_009885515.1 Rhodobiaceae bacterium
CTTTCGACACGTGTTACCTTGATCGGCAATAGCGACTGCAACGGACCCGGCGGCAAGTTTGCCGGTATTTGAAAGCTCGAAGTTTTCGCGCCCGTTCGAATGCCAAATACGACAGCTCCTTTGAATTTTGAAAACGAAAGAGCCGTTGCCTCCGTCACCAACGGCAGGCTGGGCACAAACACTGCCCGATAGGGTGTCAGCTCAGCGCCGGGAGCGACGATGTCAACATCGACGCCAAGTCTGCGCAACGCACTATACCAGTTCAACACCAGCGCCAGATAGCTGAACGAACGGCCCTGCGGCTGAATCTCGTGCATCCAGGCTGCTTCATAGTCAAAGACCAACGCAGCTTGCGCTGGCGAAGCCGGTTGGGCCGCGATGGCTTGCCACCACGACGCATTCAATTCCAACGCAACCAGCCCGGCTTCGTGCCCACCCACATCGAGCACATTGTCTGGGCGATTGAGACCCGCATGCATTTGTTCTTGGGCAAAAAGTGCCTGGCGCCACCGGAAAAAGCTCACAACCTCGGCCCCATGGGCGAGTGCTTCCCACGCCCACACACGAACCATGCCAGGCGCCGGGCTCGGGTTCCACTGTGCCCAGTTCACCGGTCCGGGTTGTTGCTCCATCACCCAGAAGCGGCCTCGCCCAACGCCGCGATAAAGATCGTGGTGAAAAGCGGAGATGTCCGGATGCCCCGTTTGCGCATAGCGCAGGCGTTCCGCTTCGGTAAAGCCGGTCGCGGCGATGCTGTCGGTGAAACCCAACGGGTAAGAATCCCAACTCGCAAAGTCCAGCGCCTCGCCGGTTTTGAAATGGTCGAAATCCACAAACGCACCCATGAAATTGTGCGTGATGAAGCGGCCTGGCGACAATCGCCGCAGGATAGCCACCTGTTCGGCATTGAAAGACGCGACCTGATCCGACGAGAAACGATAAAAATCCAGCACGTGAGAAGGATTGAGCTCGGTGACTGCCGCCATCGGCAAATCGATTTCCTCGAACGAGCGATACTCCATGCTCCAGAAGCGATTGCCCCATGCCGAGTTGAGCGAGGCGATATCACCGTATTTCTGAAGTAACCAGATTCGAAACGCCATCAGCGCACACGCAGAGTACGAGCGCACGGTATCGTGACAGCCGTACTCGTTATCTGTTTGCCATCCCGCAACAGATGGGTTGCAGCCATACCGCTCTGCTACTGCCTGGGTGATGCGCTGACTCTCTTGGCGATAGCTTTCGCTCGAGAAACAATAATGTCGCCGCGAGCCGAACTGGCGAACGCGGCCACGCCGGTCGACGGGCAAAATCTCGGGCGAGCGGTCGATCAACCATTTGGGTGGCGTAGCGGAGGGCGTGCCCATCACGATACGCAGACCTGCCGTGCCCAGTGTTTCCACGGCTTTATCTAGCCACGCCCACTCAAACCGGCCGGGTTCGGGCTCGATCGCGCTCCAGGCGAATTCGCCGATTCGGACAAACTTCAGGCCCATTTCCGCCATCCGCTTGGCATCATCTGCCCATAGGTTTTCAGGCCATTGTTCGGGATAATAGCAAACGCCCAGCATGAATTCTCCTTCACAGTCAAATCGCCGCAATGTTGCCCAACCGTGGGGTGAGTGACAATGGCCGCTAGCCGTGGACTTGGTTCAGTGAAAAAATGGGTCTGCTGGTAATTGAGTTAGGGCGAGTTGCCCTAGTGGAACAATCATGAGCGACGCAGATCAAAACGGCGAACTGTCCGGGGCCTCCGATCCTTGGGAGCACGAGCCTGAACGCACGCGTCGGCCCTGGTGGTTTTGGCTGGCCACGGCCTTTGGCGGTATTGTGCTGTTTATGTCGGCCTGCTTCGTCGCGCTGTATTATGTATACGCGCCGTCCCTGTCGATCACCGCCGACAGACTTGGCGAACTCAACCGCACACCTTCAATCACGCTGACTGACGCGGGCGGCAAAGTCTTCGCCACGCGAGGCGCGGCCTTCGGCTATCGCGTCAAAGTCGACGAGATGCCGAAATTTCTTGCGACAGCATTCATCGTAACGGAAGACCGGCGCTTTTACTCGCACGGCGGCGTCGATTATCGCGGCTTGCTTCGCGCCTTCATTACCAATTGGACTGCGGGTGCCGTCGTCCAGGGCGGCTCGACCATCACGCAGCAATTGGCCAAGAACACATTCCTGACGCCAGAACGCACGTGGCGGCGCAAGCTGGAAGAAATGTTCCTGTCGTTCTGGCTTGAGCGTCATTATTCCAAAGACGAAATTCTGACGCTTTATCTCAACCGTATCTATTTGGGTTCCGGCGCCTATGGCGTCGATGCCGCCGCAAGAGAATATTTCGACAAATCCATCCGAGAGGTCACACTGTCAGAAGCCGCCATGCTGGCAGCGCTAACGCGCGCACCGTCGCGCTACTCACCTGATGTCAATCTGAAATTGGCGCAACAGCGTGCGGCCCTCGTCCTCGACCTCATGCTGCAAGAAGGCTACATCAACGAAGAGCAGGCGAAGAAAGCAAAGGCAAATCCCGCCACGCCCGTCATCAAACCCGAAATCGAGAGCGCCAATTATTTTGCCGACTTCGTGATGGAACAGCTCAAGAAGCTCGACATCACGCTGAACAAGGACATGGTCGTTCGCACGACAATCAATATCAAGCTTCAGGGTGCCGGGCAAAAAACCTTGACACGGCTGCTCGACCGTGACGGCGCTAAACGAAACGTGACCCAAGGTGCATTGATCGCCATGGAACCGTCCGGCGCCATTCGCACCATCATCGGCGGCAGAGATTATACGCAGTCGTCGTTTAATCGTGCCTACCAGGCCAAGCGTCAGCCGGGTTCGTCGTTCAAACCCTTTGTCTATCTGGCGGCCCTTGAGGCCGGACTGACGCCCGATGACATGCGTGAAGATGCGCCTTACGAGAACCGCGGCTGGAGCCCCGAAAATTATGACGGGCAATATCTTGGATTCATCACACTGCGAGAAGCTCTTGCCAAATCCATCAACACCATCGCGGTCAGGCTCGCCGACGAAGTTGGCCGGCGCAAAGTGATCAGCGTGGCGCAACGTCTGGGAATAACATCACCCTTGGAACCGAACCGATCCCTGCCCCTGGGAACTTCGGAAGTGACGCTCTATGAAATGACGAGTTCGTTCGCAGCTTTCGCCAATCAGGGCATTCGCGCTGAGCCTTACGTCATTGTGGATGTCAAAACATCTGACGGAACCGTGCTCTACCAATTCCGTCACCCCCCCCCAGTCACGGTAATGAATCAAACCGCGCTGGAAGAAATGAACCAGATGATGTTCGAGGTCGTGCAGTCCGGTACCGGTCACCGCGCTGACCTGGCACCGCGCCCCGCAGGTGCAAAGACAGGCACCAGCCAAGAGTGGCGCGACGCATGGTTTGTCGGCTACACAGCAGATTATGTTACCGGTGTCTGGCTGGGCAACGATGACAACTCTGCCATGGGTAAAATCGTTGGCGGCAGTTTCCCTGCCAGCATTTGGAAAACATTCATGCTCGAGGCCCACCGGACCACGCCGATCCATCCTCTGCCCGGTGTCAACGGATACAACTACTCGGATGGCGTTGCCGACGCCGGCAGCGAAGACAATCCTTGGGTCGAGCGCGACGGCAACGACGGAAGCGGCGATGATCGCGGCGTAATCGAGGATTTCTTCGATAGTCTGTTCAGCGACGAAGTGGAAAGACCCGAACGGATGTCGGCGCCACGGCCAAGACGTATCCCGCCGGGCCATGACCCACCGGCGGATGACGAAACACAAGTGGCTCCTGACACACAAGTCGAGCCCGATGACGTGGCCGATGCTGCTCCGGAAACGCCAGCGAGTGACGCGGACACCAAAACTCCCTTTTAAGCCTGTTTGCGGGCTTGGGTCAGCCACTACGAAAGGTGTTTTCCAGTGTGGTTTTTATTGCGATTGTTTGGTGGTGTCACGCTTGCGCTCCTCTTGGGATTGTCCAGCGCCTATTACAGCGCCCGCGACGTTGGCTTCGAGAAATTTATCGTCTCGAACGGCCCTTGGATCACGGACTTGACGTCGGGCGGCGTAGATGCCGGCATGTACACACGGGCGCGCGTGGCAATCGCAGGCTTGCTCGCCCTCAACAAAAGCGAGGCGATCTATTACATCGCCACACGCGACAGCGCCGGTGACCCGCTGGACGGCAACTGCTCATATCGCATCGAAGGGCGCGATCCCGACGCAAGATGGTGGAGCATTACGGCCTACGCCAATGACAACTTCCTCATCGACACACCGTCCCGCAATTACTCTGTCAGCAAAACGAGTGTTGTGCGCTCTGCGGATGGGACTTTTGTCGTGCGGCTGTCGCCTGCGGCCGAACAACAGAATTGGATTGCAACTTCGCCCGATGGCTTCGACGTTATGCTCAGACTCTACCACCCGGGCACGTCCGTCGTGAAGGACCCTTCCGCCGCTCTACTGCCCTCCCTCACCAGGGAGGCGTGCTCATGACCTCCAAATGGCTGAAGTTTGGCGTGCTCACCCTTTGCGGCGCTGCGTTGGTGCACTGGGCCGC
>VFKO01000329.1 GCA_009885515.1 Rhodobiaceae bacterium
GTGTGGCATGATCCAGTTTGCGAGCATCGTCTTGTCTCATGACGCATAAGAATCACATCAGACTCACGCCGTCAATAAAAAAGGGCAATTACTTATGGACGGATTAATAGCAGAACGGGCGTCGCCTGGTTTGCGCTGCGCAATCCATGGCGTATCATTGGTACGCATCTTGAAGGACCAACTATGCAGCCCACCATTCGCCTGTCGTTAGCCTTGCTCTTTCTCGCACTTGCCAACTGTTCCGAGCCGCCTCCAAAAAAACCAACGGTGCCGCCGGCACAGAGCCAGCCGCCGCAACCTGCGCCTGCAAACACGCTCATCCGCGAAGGCGTCGGCGTGGCGGGCGCGGAGCTGGGCATGACGGTGGCACAAATCGAGGCCGTGCTCGGCAAACCCGAACGGCAAAACAAAGCAGGCGGCCAGGTCGTGTTCATGTCGTTCCACAAGACCGGCAATTTCGGCGTTTACTTCAATGCTGAGACCGGCCGCGTGCGGATGATTATCGTAAGCGTCCAGGATCAAACCTGGTGCACGTCGTTCGATGTCTGCCTCTATCGCGAGGGCGACTTGGCAAAGCTGAAGGCGCATCACGGTGCCAAGCTGTTGCGCTTCGTCGATCGCGATGGCTCGATCACCTATCGGCTGTTGACGCCGAACACGGGAGGGCAAGTGATGACGGAATACACGCCAGTCGAGGATCGCAACGGCATCGTGCAGGCGGCGATCCTCTATTGGCAGGGCCCGATCGACCGCTCGAGTTTCGAATGACCGGCGGTTGGGAACAGTCGGCGGCGGCATGGATCGCCGATATGGGCGAGGAGGGCGATTTCGGGCGCCGCTTCGTGCTCGACCCCGTGATGATGGAGCGCGTGCGGCTTGCGCGTCCGGCCACGGCACTCGACGTCGGCTGCGGTGAAGGACGGTTCTGCAGGAGGCTGAAGGCACTCGGTATCGCCACCACCGGGCTTGATCCGACGCAAGCGCTGCTGGCGCAGGCGCGCAAGCGCGATCCTGGCAGCGACTATGTCGATGGCGTGGCCGCGTCCTTGCCGTTTGCAAGCGGCGCCTTCGATCTGGTCGTAAGCTACCTGTCGCTGATCGATATTCCCGGCATCGCGCCCGCGATCGCCGAAATGACGCGCGTGCTCAAGCCGGGAGGAAGATTGTTGATCGCCAATCTGAACGCATTCAACACCGCCGGCGATGGCATCAGCTGGATCTGCGATGACGAAGGCAACAGGCTCCATTTCGCGTTCGATGGCTATCTGGCCGAGCGCTCGGCGTGGATCGACTATCGCGGCATCCGCGTGCTCAATTACCACCGCCCCTTGAGCACCTACATGGCTCTCCTGCTTCAGCAGGGACTGCGCCTCGACTATTTCGCCGAACCCGCCCCCATCCCAAGCGCCCCCGCCGAACGCGCAAAGTCCTACGTTCGGGCCCCGTGGTTCATGGTCATGGAATGGTCGAAGCCTTGACGATCTGGAATTAAGGGGACGCTATGTGAAATAGCCCTAAAACGCTCGTGCTCACATTGTTGCAATTGTCTGTAGCGTGGCATCCTACAGCGCTCCCAGAAACGCTACACGCTCCGCATCGTTGCGAATGCGAACCAGCCGGCCCCTGAAATGCTGCGCGATCAGCGCCTGCGCTTGCGGCATTTGCTTGGCGCGGTAGGTCAGGATATAGCGGTAGAACTCAAGGTCGAACTTCTCCGGGCACCCCGGCGCCAGGTCTGGTCGCGTTTCGCCACGATAGGCCAGCCACCGTTTGACCGCGCGATACAAGCACAGCGGCGTGGGCAAATCTAACAACACGACAACATCCGCTCGCTCAAAGCGCGCCGGCCCCAAGCTGTCAAAAAACCCGCCGTCCAAAATCCAGCGCTCGCTCGCAACGATGCCGTCCGCGGCTTCGCGAAATGCCGCGATATCGGGGTGGGGTTTCCAGCCCGGCTGCCAATAAAGCTGGTCCAGATGATACACAGGGATGCCGGTCCGCGCCGCAAGCTCGCGCGCCAGAGTCGACTTGCCCGCCCCCGAACATCCGATAACGGCGATCCTGTTCACGAAGGCTTGGCTCCAACCCCGGGGCGACGATTCGAAATCGCCAGCTGTGTCTGCACAGCTTTGCCGCGACGTCGCTCCCGTTAAAGATAGCGCGATGTTCGAAATCAGAAAAGCTATCGCCCCCTCCGTGTCTCTCGCTCACGTACTCCTATGCGCGAACGGCGCATCCCATACTGATTTGACACAAATTATAAAGAACTCTACCATCACATAAAGATAGGAAGAAAAACGCGATGAGTCTCAACATCAAAGATGCCAAGACCGACAAGCTTGCGCGCGAAGTGGCGGATCTGGCTGGCGAGTCGATCACCGAGGCGATCCGCCGATCACTCGAAGAGCGCCGCGAGAAGCTGAAGCGGCGGCGCGGGCGCCGGAGCCTCGCGAAGGAAATGGACGACATCGGTGCACGTTGCGCGGCGCTGCCCGACCTCGACATGCGTTCGCCGGACGACATTCTCGGTTATGATAAAAGGGGCTTGTGGCGCTGATGGTTGTGGATTCCTCGGCGCTGCTTGCGATTTTGCTCGGCGAACCACGGTGCCGCGCCATGACGAAGGCGTTAGAGCAAGCAGACGAAAAGCGGATCTCAGCCGTAAATTTCGTCGAGGCATCGGTCGTGATCGAAACGCGCAAGGGCGCGGCAGGGCTGATCGAACTCGACCGCCTCATCGAATTGAGCGGCATCGAGATCGCCGCGATCGACGAGCGGATCGCGCGGGAGGCCCGCACCGCCTATCGCCATTTCGGCAAAGGCCGTCATCCGGCGCGGTTGAACCTGGGTGACTGCTTCGCTTACGCGCTCGCAAAGGTTCTCGGCGAACCCATTCTGTGCGTTGACGGCGATTTCGCCAAGACGGATATTCCGCTCGTGCCATGACGTATAGGTCCGGCGACGCGTTCATGTGATGATCGCCCGATGATCGAAATTAGAAAAGCCACCGCCTCCGACGTCGCCGCCGTCGCGGACGTTTTCATCGCCTCGCAGGCCGACGCGCTCCCGTTCCTGGCCAAACTCCATACCCCACTTGAGACTTTGGCCTTCATCGCCAACGAAGTGTTTCCGCAGTGCGAGGTCTGGGTGGCACTCGACGGCGCCGCGATCGTGGGCATGATGGCGCTCAACGGCGCCCACCTGGATCATCTGTATCTGCAGCCCGGATTTTACCGCCGCGGGATCGGCACAATTCTGTTGGACCAGGCCAAGCGCCTGAGCCCGCACAGCCTCACGCTCTTCGCCTTTCAGGTCAACGCGCGCGCCTGTGCGTTCTACGAACACCACGGCTTCGTGGCCACCGAGTATGGCGATGGCTCAGGCAATGAAGCCCGCGAACCCGACGTGCTCTACGAGTGGAAACCCTAAACGCGCTTGCGGTCTTTCGGTGCCAAATGTTCCTGCAAGCGCGGCATGATCTCGACAAAGTTGCAGGGACGGTGCCGCGAGTCGAGCTGCCATTTCAAGATATCATCCCACCCGTCCTTTACCGCACCTGTCGAACCGGGCAAGGCAAACAGAAACGTCCCCGCCGCAACCCCGGCACAGGCACGACTTTGAATGGTCGAGGTGCCAACTTTCTCGTATGAAATTTGATGGAACAGCGCTGAAAAGCCGTCAATCTCCTTCTCGAACAGCGGCCGCATAGCCTCCACCGTCACATCGCGCCCGGTCAGCCCTGTACCACCGGTCGAGATCACCACATCGATATCGGGCGCCGCAATCCACTTCATCAACAGCGCGCGAATATCTGGAACATCGTCGCGCAACAATTCACGGGCCGCCAGAACATGTCCGGCCCCCATCAACCGCTCAACCAGCGTGTCACCGGAAGTATCCTCCGCGCGCGAGCGCGTGTCCGACACCGTCAGCACCGCAATGCGAACGGGAATGAATTGCTTGGTTTCGTCAATCCGGCTAGCCGTCATTCTATCCTCAAAAAAAATCGATGTCATCCCGCACGCGGTGCAGCACCCTTCGTGCTGCTTCGCAGATGCGGGACCCACGCGGGGTGACACGCCTCCAAGATATTGGCCCGCGCCAACGCTGCAAACTGGACGACATGGAGCCTCGACTGGGTCCCGTGTCTGCGAAGCAGCACAAGAGTGCCGCTTCGCGCACGGGATGACAACTTTATTTAGCGTTCAAGAAACGCAACCCGCTCGCGCGCGTTCCATTTCAACAC
>VFKO01000320.1 GCA_009885515.1 Rhodobiaceae bacterium
ACAAAATTCCCAAACCCCGCGCCAAGGCCTCTTAAACCAGACTTGAATTGAGATACGCGGCCAGTTCTTTCGAATTGGGCTTTTGTTCCTGCAAGATCAAAATCACGCGATGAATCTGCGCATCATTGACGCCGTATTTCTTCATCTTCGCGATGTGGGACGGATCACGCAAATGCGCCGCCAGCTCCATCGGCCCCAGCGCCGAAAAATTACTGATCGATCCTTTGATCGCTTTGAGCAACTTGCCATTGCTTGCCATCTGCGCACTCCTTCATTCGCAATAGGCAGCGACCCTACTCTATCGCCGGGCATCTTGCGAACCGGCACTTCCCCTGCCGGGGGAGTTTGCGCCTTCCAACGCATCCGGCGCGCGAAAAGCGCTGCTATTTCAGGTTCAATTGTGTAACTATGGCCAACGAAACAAAGTTTTTGGGGGACATCACATGCCGCACGAACTCCTGGCCACCATAGGCCGCATCATTCTGGGCCTGTATTTTTTAGCCGCCGGTGCCGGAAAAATGTTCGACCCCGATCCAATGACTCAAATCGCTCAAATGACTGCGAACGGCATCCCCGCCGGCGAACTCATGTTCATGCTCGCCGCCGCGTGTGAAACGATTGCCGGTTTGTGCTTCATCATTGGCTTGCATGTGCGCCTCGTTGCGGTGCTGCTTGCGTTATTCACAGTGCTCGTTTCAGTGAAACTGCACGCCTTCTGGCTTGAACCCGAAGGCCACGAGAAACTGGTGCAAATGATTATGTTCCTGAAGAACATGGCCACGATGGGCGGCCTTCTGGCCTTCGCAGGCTTCGGTTCAGGCCCCGCAGCCGTCGACCGGTTCTACGGAAAGTAGTGACACAAATTATTTGAAGTTCGCGCTCGTAAACGGCAACCCCAAGGTGCGCGCATAGGCCTTGATGGCGTCCTGCACAGGCGTGCTGGCGACCAGCGCCCGCATGCGATAGCGCAAATCGCTTTGATCTGTCCCCGGCTTCGATGGATCGGCGTAAAGCTGTGCCGTCAGAATGGCCGACGCGCGCAGGGCCGGCCGCTCGAACATCGACGCCAACTCCAGGGCCGCCTTCTCCTGCTCCCCGCTGCACACATAGGCGTCCAGCAACGCCGCAGGCGGCGCCTCATCCATACCCTCAAGTGAGGTCAAAGCGGCGTCGCGGCGAGCCACCCAGCCAAGATCATGCGCTGCACACACCGTTGTCGCCAACGCAGTCGCCAATCTGGCGGCGCCATCAAGTGTGCCCAGCAACTGCAAGGCACCTTCGTCGTCGCCAGTCATCTCAAGCACCTGTGCAATCGCAACACGCAGAGGTACCGGCAGCGATGCTTCCTCTTTCAACAACTCACGCGCCGTACGCCGCGCCGCCCAGGACTCGCCCTGATCAGCGTAAGCGTAGGCAATTTCAAGCCGCAGCGCCGAACCTGCCGCCCGCTTTTCGCTTCGCGCCTGCTCCACCGCATGCAACCCCAGCCGCACGGCTTCATCAGCCCTGCCCACCACCCGCAGCGCCCGCATCAATTCAAGCCAATCCGCAGACGTCAGGGACTTTTGCTCAAGCCGCGCCTGCACGCCCCGTTCGACGCGGGCAACCAACGCCCCCGGCGCCATCAACGCACGCACGGCTTGTTGTTCCCACAAAGGCGAAAATGACTTGTCGGTCAGCAAAATGCTGAGGATGCCTGGCGCCTCCAGCGCTTGCGTTTGACGCGCGGCGTCTTCGATCCGGTTCTGGCGCAACAGCAGATTGATAAAACGCAACCGCAGACCATCCGGCACGTGTTGCGATGCGGGGCCACTATATCGCCCTTCGACAAGGCGGGCGACCAGCCGGTCGCGCACCGGCGATTTGCTCTCTTCAAGCGCCGTCACAATGTTTTCAATCACGCCCGGCCTCAGGCGGTTGGCCAAGACAAAATCGGATTCCGCAAGGCCCAGTATTGCTTCGGCAGCTTGCTCTTGGCGCCCGCAAATCATCAAGATCGAAACGAGCGACGCCCAGGTGTAAGAGTTTGGATGAGCCCGCTGACGCTCGCGCATGGTGCTTTCAGCCCGCGGCGTATCACCCAGCGCTGCCTGCGCCCGCGCCGTCAGGTAAGCGGCCCAATCCTCATCCGATGGCGACAGTTGCCGGCCTTTTTGCGCGCTACCAGCCAGCAACAAGGCGCTCGCAAACTTTCCGTCGTCGATCGCCAGCGCTGCCTGCTCCAGCCGCACATCGGCCTCCGCAGTTTGCACAGCATCAGGTAGCGGCACCGCCGCCGCCAAACTTGCCGCAAATATCAGCCAAACACCCGCCACTGTCGCTGCTCCCCCGAACGACATTAGCAAACAATCAGGCTGCAATAGCAGCTCCCAAATGCGGCGGACCAGCGCCTGTGACATTCAAGTCACGCCCAAGCGCCGCGAAACCGCCAGCTAGACTTCCGAAAGTGCGATCACAAATATCGTGCCCAGTCCCACAACCAGCACGAACGAGTAAATCATCATCAGGCCCAGAAATTTGATTGCCGTCAGCCACCAGCTGCGCCCGTAAACCCGGTACATCGCCATCCACAAATAGACGGAAAGTATAAGCCAGATCGCCCACATGAATTCGGAATCGCCGATGATCGCCACCATCAGCGCCGTCAGCGCCAGCGCAATAAATATAACGGTGTGAACATGAACCGAAAAAACCAGGTGCTCTGTGAGATAGACACGTGGCCACCAATGCATCACAGCCAGAAGCAGGGCAAACACCGGCACCAGAACCAGCATCAGGCGCGGAAGCCAAATATTTAGCGGCGCGTTCAGCAAGATCGGATCTGCACGCACGCGCGCATAGCCTTGATTGACGCGCGTCAGCTTGGCTTCAATCCAGCGCAGCCAACCTTTCTCATCGTCTGTAGCACCATCGACTTCGATCTTGATGGCCTTCTCAGCTTCGGCCATGCCGTTTTTTTCTTGTTGGGTAATAGGAATCCGTTCCAGGTCTTCGGCTGGAACAAAGAGTTCCATGGTAACGCGAGTTCGTTTGTTACCGTCTTCGACCGTCAACGCCGCGGAATTCTCCTTGATCACCTCGGCCGCTTCCGGCGGAAGCTCATCCAGCAAAATCGTTTCCGTCTTGAAGGCAACGATGGCGAGCCCCGTCACCTGCAGGGTCACAAAAAATAAAACGGTCGCAATAACGAATAGCCGGAACGGCGGCAACATCGAGGCCCGCTGCCCGACAATATAGCGCCGCGTGAATTCTCCGGGCTCGGCAAACAATAGCCACAACGTCCGGAACGTACGCGAGTCATAGCTGAAGACGGCGTCAAGGAACTCGCCCAGAATCCACCAGATCGGCCGCTGCAGATCAGACGCCTTTTGTCCGCAGTTCGAACAATAAGGTCCGTTCAACGCGGTACCACAATTCGCGCAAGATGGCAGAACAGTCATAGCCCAAGGCTCCCCAGCCCTTCAGTATGAACCTGAGCCCCGCCAATAATCAAATCGTGACTTCGGCCAAGGTAAATACCGTCATGTATTGAACCGGAAATGCATCACGTCGCCGTCCTGCACAATGTAGTCTTTGCCCTCGAGCCTGAACTTACCGGCGTCTTTGGCACCAGCCTCGCCGTTGTTGGCCACATAGTCCGCATAGGCAATCGTTTCGGCGCGGATATAGCCTTTCTCGAAATCAGTGTGGATCACGCCCGCCGCCT
>VFKO01000527.1 GCA_009885515.1 Rhodobiaceae bacterium
AGCCCCAACACCACTTCGCGCAAACCGGCCACCTTCACCCGCTCCACCAGCGAGGCCAGGTTCAATTGATCGGGCCCGCGCCCGTCGAGCGCCGAGAGTGTTCCACCCAGAACATGATAGCGCCCGCGAAACACGCCCGCCCGCTCCAGCGCCCACAGATCGGCCACATCCTCGACCACGCAAATCAAACCGGAGTCGCGTCGCGGATCGCTGCACACCGAACATGGATCGCTGGAATCAAGATTGCCGCAAGCCGTACACGACTTGATCGTCCGCGCTGCTTCATCCAACGCCGCTGCCAGTGGCAGCAGAAACGTCTCTTTCTTCTTCAGCAAAAACAACGCCGCCCGTCGTGCCGAGCGCGGACCCAAGCCCGGCAACCGCGCCAGCAACTGCACCAAGCGTTCAATCTCTGGTCCCGATAAAGGCGCCGCCATGTGTGTTAAAATTTCATCCCCGGCGGCAGTGGAAGCCCACCCGTCGCCTTCGACATCTCGTCGCTCACCTTCGCGTCGAGCTTTACCCGCGCATCATTGATGGCAGCCACCAGCAAATCTTCAAGCATCCCGGCATCCTTCGGATCGATTAGGCTGGGATCAATCCGCACCGCTTTCGCCAGGCCCTTCCCGCTCAGCGTCACCTTGACCATGCCGCCGCCCGATTGCCCTTCGGCCTCGACCAGATTGACCTTCTCCTGCGCCTCTTGAAAGCGCTGCTGCAGCATCTGCGCCTGCTTCATCAAATCGCCGATATTTTTCATTCCCGCTCACCATTCCCTTCGGGTTCAACTAAAGCATCGCGGTCACGAACCGCCACGATCCGCGCGCCCGGAAACATCGCCATCGCCGCCTTCAGCAACGGGTCTTGCGCCGCCGACGCATGCCTCACCTGTTCTTCAGCTTGGGCTTGATCGGCCAGAGTGGCCTCGCCCTCTGCACTCGACACCGAAACGATCCAGCGTTCGCCCGTCCATTTCGCCAACCGGTCGGACAACTCTCCGGGAAAAGTGGCCGGCGCCGCCGGGTTCAATCGAAGCTCCAGACGCCCGCGCTCAAACGCCACCAAATGCACCCAGTGCTCAAGCGCATAGACGAGACGCGCCTCGCGCTTCTCGCGCGCCAGCTCAACCACCTCAACAAAGTTCCGCAACTCAAGCAGCAGGGCCTTCGCCACAACCGGCGCAAGACTGGCCGAGGGTTCAGCCTGTGCCGTCACACTCTCATTGCGCGTCGCGCTCATGCGCAGCGGCGGTGGTGCCGGAGGCGCGCTGGCGCTGCTCCCACCCCGTGGCGCAACCGCCAAGGCCGGACTTCCAGCCGTGCGCAGCAACTGCTCCGTTGGTGGCAATTCCGCAGCAAAAGCAATGCGGATCATCGCCATCTCAACCGCCGCCGCACCGTCTGGCGCCGATTGCACTTCCGACAGGGCTTTCAAAAGCAACTGCCACGTCCGCGCCAATTGCGGCACAGTGAGCTTCGCCCCCAACTCACCCACGCGCCGGGCTTCGCTTTCAGGCGCACCCGCATGCGTGGTGCCACCGCTGACCTTCACACGTGTCACCTCGTGACAGATCTGCGTCATGTCCTGCATGACAGCCAGCGGGTCGGCGCCCGAGTCATACTGACTGCGAAACTCGGCCAGCGCCTCGGCAATCGCGCCGCGCATCAGGCGTTCAAAAAGCTCAAGCCCGCGGCCACGGTCCGCAAGCCCCAGCATCACGCGCACCGGTTCTTCCTCGATCATGCCGCCACCCGCATGGGCAAACGCCTGATCAAGCAACGACAGCGCATCACGCACCGAACCTTCGGCGGCCCGCGCAATCTGCCTCAGCGCCGCATCACTTGCCCCTTGCGACTCTGATTTGCAAATCGCCGCCAGATGCGCCACCAGATCATCAACCGGCACACGCTTCAGATCAAACCGCTGACAGCGTGACAGCACAGTAATCGGCACCTTGCGAATTTCGGTCGTCGCAAAAACAAACTTCACATGCGGCGGTGGCTCCTCAAGTGTCTTGAGCAGGCCATTAAAGGCTTGCTTCGACAACATGTGAACTTCGTCGATGATATAGACTTTGTAGCGCGCCTGCGCCGGCGCATAGCGCACACCCTCGATGATCTCGCGAATGTCGTCGATGCCCGTGTTCGAGGCCGCGTCCATTTCATAGACATCGATGTTGCGCGACTCGGCGATCGACGTGCACGGTTCGCAGGCACCACACGGCGACACTGTCGGCTCTTTGCGCTTGCCGTCCGCACCGATGCAGTTAAGCGCCTTGGCAAGAATGCGCGCGGTCGTCGTTTTGCCGACCCCCCGCACGCCCGTCAGCATGAATGCATGCGCGATACGGCCAGCCGCGAACGCGTTGGCCAGCGTGCGTACCATCGCGGCTTGTCCTATAAACGCATCTTCGAAAGTCTGCGGCCGGTATTTGCGCGCCAGCACCCGATAGGCGCCGGAGGCCGAAGCCGCACCGCCGCTCAATCCCCCGGCACTCAATCCCCCGGCACTCAATCCCAATGCAGGCTCGTCCGCTACAGCGTCCGAACCCTTACCTTTTTTAGCCATTCAGAGATCCCACCAAGTGGTCCTGCCCACCGAAGCCGCAGGCGAAGGTGGGAGGCTGACGAACGACCCGAGTCGAAACTCGTTGCGGCTGCTTCCTTCCGGATCTGACCGGGTTGGCGAGGGACCCGTCCACCACCAACCTCCCGAGGGAGTATATCAGGCCCTCAGCGCCAAAACGCAAGCGCCACAAACATTGCAGCCAGACCCGGGGCCGTGCCAGTGTAATCCTGTAATTTCTGTGGAAAGGTGCGGCGGCTGATGAGCATGGTTTTGCCTAAGAATCCGAACGTGTTCGCCAATTCGCCACTCAATCGCGCCGGTCATTTACGCGCCGATCAGGATTGGCTGAAGTCAGCGCTCGCCGACAAGCAGTCGCTGTTCATTCCCGTGTGGAAGCTCATGCCTTTCCTGATCAAAAACCGCGAGGGCAAGCGCGAGACCGGCTGGGTGACCGGCGAACTCGCTTTGCCGCTGATGCGCCCGGGCGCCATCGTCATCTTTTTGGGCCTGTATCGCGACAGCGCTCATTTCGCCATCGATATCTCCAGCCACACCGATCCCACCAACGAAGGCGCACTCGCGGGCCTTGGCACCTTTGCAGACCTGCGTACCATCGCCGAGGAAATCGACATCGGCGATGCCGCAATTCTGGCCCAGGCCAAATCCCTGATCGATTGGCATCAGCGTCACGGCTTCTGCGCCAATTGCGGCGAGCCGACCATTGCTGCCGACGCAGGCTACAAGCGCTTTTGCGAGGCCTGCAACACCGAGCACTTCCCGCGCACCGATCCAGTCGTCATCATGCTGGCGCTCAACGGCGATACCTGCCTGCTCGGCCGCCAGGAGAAATGGCCCGCGGGTTTCTATTCGGCTCTCGCAGGCTTTATCGAACCCGGTGAAACCATCGAGGAGGCCGTTGCCCGCGAACTCCACGAAGAAGCCGGCATCACCATCGATCAGGTCAGTTTCCACTCGACGCAGCCCTGGCCCTACCCCTCTTCGCTCATGATCGGCTGTTACGCGCGCGCCAAGACAACGGACATCACCGTCGACATGAACGAATTGTCGGACGCCCGATGGTTCACCCGCGAAGAAGTGCGCAACGCGCTCGACAAGGGTTCCAAGGACCTGCGCATGCCGCCCTCACTGGCCATCGCCCATCAACTGGTGAAAAGCTGGGTCGAGGAAACTTAGCCATGACCAGGCGCAAATAATGGTCGAACAATCGGACATCATTTGATAGATTGACGCCATGACTTCAAGACGCGACACATTAACATCGCCACCGCCACGTTTCCCGGCGCTCACAAAGACCCAGAAGTCCTGGGTCGCTGACCGCAAGCGCGAGTTGGAAGCAGGACTTCAGGAAGCTCGCGAGCAACTGAATCGAGGCGAAGGCCGCCCCTTTGATGTCAAACGCATCACTGCTGAGATTAGGCGTCGGCATAAATCGGCCACTGCCGGGCGCAGTAAGAAGAAGTGAGCTTGGCGCCGCTGGTTCTTTCGCCACTCGCTGAGGACGATCTTCTGGAGATCGGCGAATTCATTGCGCAACGCAATTTGACTCGCGCAATTTCATTTGTCCAGGATCTTCGAAAGTTTCTGCAAGTGGTCGCTGACGCGCCAGGAATGGGCAGAGTCCGTGACGACCTCAGCGGGTTGCCGCACTCGGTTGCGTTTCGGCGATATCCGTACGTGGTGTAGTACGAACCAACGGTGCGCACGGGCGGAATTCGCGTGCTTCGAATTCTCCATGGGGCTCGGAACCACACGCAAATCTTCGGTCTGAACTAACCATTACGCTCCACTCGCCTTGATCGTCTTGCGGAAAGCGTGCGCCGGATATACGCCAGCAATTCGCACATGTGTCGTGAAAAACTGCAATTCCTCAAGCGCCAGCCGGACATTGCGCTCTTCCGGGTGTCCGGAAATGTCGGCATAAAACTGCGTCGCGTTGAACGAACCTTCCAGCTGATACGACTCCAGCTTCGTCATGTTCACACCGTTCGTCGCAAACCCGCCCATCGCCTTATAAAGCGCGGCGGGCACGTTGCGCACACGAAACACAAACGTCGTGATCACATCGCCTGAACCCAGCTCAGCATCGTCCGCCTCACGCGACATGATCAAAAACCGCGTAGTATTGTGCGGTGCATCTTCAACATTGGCCTTCAAAATCGTCAGCCCATAAGTCTCAGCCGCCAACCCCGACGCCAGCGCTGCAAGCGCCGGATCCTTGAGCTCGGCAACATGGCGTGCCGAACCCGCAGTATCGGCACCCACAACCATCTTCAGACCCATGGAACGGATGATATTGCGGCACTGTCCCAGGGCCGGGATCTGGCTCATCACCGACTTGATACCTTCGATTGTCGCGCCTTTGATCGCCATCAACTGATGATGAATGCGCAAGAAATGCTCGCCCGTAATGAAAAGTCCGGACTCCGGCAACAGATGATGAATGTCGGTAATGCGTCCGTGCAAGGAGTTCTCGATCGGCAACATCGCCAGGTGCGCCTGACCGTCTTTGACGGCGGCGAACACGTCTTCAAACGTCGCGCAGGGCATTGGGATCATCTGCGGGAAAACTTCCAGACACGCCATGTGCGAGTTCGCACCAAGCTCGCCCTGAAACGCAATCGTATTCGAAGGATTTGTCATCGCTTTCCAATCACGGGCTTGGGCCCCAGCAATTGCCGCGCCCGCTCAAGATCGGCGGGCGTATCGACACCAAGAGGCACGGCATCTACAACACGAACAGCAATAGACATCCCTGCTTCCAGCGCGCGTAGTTGCTCCAATTTTTCGCGCATCTCAAGCGCCGACGGCCCCATCTTCACAAAGCGCTCAAGTGCCGCACGCCTGTAAGCATAGATCCCGATGTGATGGAAATGCGGACCGTCCCCCCAAGGTGCGGTAGCGCGCGTAAAATAAAGCGCCCGCCCCTCGCGCCGGCCAGGTTGCCAGGCCACGACCGCTTTCGTCACATTGGGATTTGTGCGCTCACCTTCATCTACAATTTGCGTCACCAGCGTCGCAATATCCGCCCCCGATTGCCCCAGAGTTTCAACGACCCCGCGCACCAGCGCCGGATCGAGCGTCGGCACATCGCCCTGCACATTGACAATGACCTGGTGGCGCATCTGTGCATCGAGTTTCGACAGCGCCTCAAAAATGCGGTCAGACCCTGACGGATGTTCCGGATCGGTCAGTATCGCTTCCCCGCCCGCAGCCAAAACCGCATCGACGATTTCGCGCTCCGCCGCCGCGACTACAACGCGGCCCACTTTTGCCTCACAGGCCCGGCGCCAAACGTGGACAATCATCGGCGCGCCGTGAATATCGGCGAGCGGTTTGCCCGGCAAGCGTGTAGACGCCATGCGGGCCGGGATCAGGATTAGTGGTTCGCTCATCTCAAACACAGTGTGTTCTAGGCTTCGCTCGACAACCAAAATGCGACGTTCCGCCGCAATGACCATAAAGTCACCGCAGCTATTGTCTGGCCGCGTTTCATTGCCTGCACAACGCCGCAGTTCTTCCGCATTTTACCTCATTCGGCACGCCCAAGGATTGTTAAATGGATTCCTTCGAGTGGAACAAGATTTTCGGCGCTGTACTTGGCACCGCGCTTTTCGTCGTCGCCCTCGGCATAGTCGTCGATGGTGTCATGGCGCCCGAAAAATCTGACAAGCCCGGCATGGACATAGTCATCAAAGACGATCCCGGCACAAACGGCGGCGCCGTAACCGTGGCAGAGCCCAAGCCCGATTGGGGAACTGTCATACCAGCCGCAGACCTCGTCGCCGGTGAAAAACTTCACACGCGTTGCTTTCAATGCCACGACTTCGCCAAAGGCGGTCCCGACAAAATCGGCCCCAATCTTTACGGCACTGTTGGCGCCAACCATGCCAGGCAACCCAACTATGCCTATTCGCCTGCACTGCGAGCGCTGGCGGCCAACGCCTGGGGTTACGAAGAACTCAACGAGTTCG
>VFKO01000078.1 GCA_009885515.1 Rhodobiaceae bacterium
CCAAAGCCTGGCCCCGCGTCCGGCTGCCAGCCTTGCATTTCAATCACCCGGTACTCGACATCGAGCTTCAGCGTCTTGATGAACCAGTGGCCGAGCTCGCCCAGCGTCAGCCCGTGGCGCATCGGCATCGGCCCGGCGCCGACGAAGCTCTCCCAACCCTTGCGCAGCGTCAGGCCTTCGACGGGCCGACCCGCGGGGTTCGGGCGATCCAGCACCCAAACGGCCTTCTCGTGTGTCGCCGCCGCTTCCAGCACGTAACGTAGCGTCGTGACGAACGTATAGATGCGGCAGCCCAGATCCTGCAGATCGACCAGGATCACATCGAAGGTGCTCAACATCTGGCCGCTTGGTCTGCGCGTATCACCATACAAACTGAACACCGGAATCCCGTGCGCGGCATCGTTGAAGTCCGGCGACTCGATCATATTGTCTTGCTTGTCGCCGCGCATCCCATGCTGCGGACCGAAAGCGGACGTTACCCGAATGTCTCCGCACGCCGCCAGCGCATCAAGCGAGTGCGTCAAATCCCGCGTCACCGAAGCCGGATGCGCGAGCAAGGCCACGCGCTTGCCCTGAAGCGGCGCACGCAAATCGGGTTCGCTGAGCAGTCGATCAATGCCAAATTTCATAGCCGATCCGCTACTGGAAGTTCATAAGCAAAGCAATCGGCATGATGAAAATCAGCTTTGCCTGCAGGATGCGCCAGCGCCCAATAAGACTTGTCGCCATTCGTCTCCTCGATCACAGCCGATAGGCCCAGGCGCAAGACCGCATCGATGGGCAAGTCCAATTTCAGCAACACTTTCAAATCGTAGTACGTGGTTCCGCTCTGTGTGCCCAATTGCGGATCGCCTGCCGCCTCGCTCACGCGCATGCCGCTCCTGTAACTGTCGAACCGGTAAGCGGCCCATTGCAAGGAAGGAGAAAAATTGAATTCGAAATATGCCGGACCCGCAGAGGCACGGACGAACGCCTCAAAGCACGTATGCTGCCACAGGCCGTCGGTGCGGCCATGCTTCCCGAGTTCGGGCCAAAGCACGTCGCCGATATTGCCTGTCACGAAATAATGCAGCGCCAAAGCGTCTGGCCGCGGACGCGTGACTTCGGCCTCAATGCGCGTCACGGCCTTGCATCGCGAATCCGGGTGAAGCTTTAACGTCTGGCGCACAATGGGCCTCACCCCTTATAGCAGCCCACAATCCCTGTGAACTTCGCCGCGTCCTTGCCGACATCTGCGGCTGTCTGCGCCGCGACGGGAGCAGCACCGGCTTTCGCGATCTCCGGTTTGGCACCATCAGATTTTGCATAACTCACGTTGTTGGAATCCAGAAACGTCCGCAACACGGC
>VFKO01000079.1 GCA_009885515.1 Rhodobiaceae bacterium
GGGTCGAGCTGAACTCCGTGATATCCGTCGTACTCAGCCCGCCCGCCTGCGTCGTCGTCAGGCCGCGCAACTGCGTCGTCGTCAGCGCCCCCACCTGCGTCGCGTCGAGCGCCGAGAAGTTCGTAGATGTTAGGGATGCGAGTTGCGTCGAGGACAGAGCGCCGACCTGTATCGCGGTAAACTCCGCAATGTCCGCAGTCTCAAGGGCGCGCAGCGTCGTCGTGCTCAGACCCTGTATCTGTGTCGTTGACAGGGCGCCGATCTGGGCCGCGTCGAGCGAAGAGAAGTTCGTTGTACTGAGAGCCGCGAGCTGAGTGGTGCTCAAAACGGCGATACGTGTCACGTCATAACCGTCGAGCTGCGTTGAAGTCAATGAACCGAACTGCAGGCCGCTCAAAGCGATAAGTTGCGAAGTGTCGAAAACCAATGTGCTTGTAAACTGAGGTAACTGCGTGGCGGTGAGGCCTCTCACCTGCGTTGACGAAAGCGCCGCGAGTTGCGTCGCATCGATCACCGCGATCCCGCTGGTGTTGATGGCGCCCACCTGCGTGGAGCTTAGCGATGCAATTTCGGTTGTCGTCAGCCCTTGAATGGCCGTCGTCGACAATGTGCTAATTTGAGCTGGAGAAAGCAGTGAAATCGACATCGTACCCACCATGGCTCTGCGTTTTGTCAAAGCGTGAAGGTGCCCCAAGCCTATGACACCTTCAAATGCAGTGTACGACAATGAGCATTTAGTAATGGTTACCCCAACAGCCCTTTTTAAGTGATTGACAGAGAGTGAATTTTTGATTGTCAAATCATCGACACCACCGGTGAAACTGGCTGTGTTGCGCACGTGTTGATGAGGTGTTACGCAACGCAGGTTTATCGAATCTTCACAACCGCAGCGCCGTGCCGCCAGCTGCATGACAATGCACTCAACGAAAAGGCCTCGCCATGAAAGCGCTTCGCAAACGAATTCTCGTCACCGGCGGTGCGGGCTTTCTGGGCTCCCATCTCTGCGAGCGCCTGCTGGCCCAGGGCTTCGACGTGCTCTGCGTCGACAACTACTTCACCGGCGCCCGCGACAACATCGTCCACTTGCTCGCCAACCCCTATTTTGAAGTCATGCGCCATGACATCACGTTTCCGCTCTATCTGGAAGTCGACGAGATCTACAACCTCGCCTGCCCCGCCTCACCCGTGCACTACCAGTTCGATCCGGTGCAAACGACCAAAACATCCGTACACGGCGCAATCAACGTGCTGGGCCTCGCCAAGCGCATCAAGGCCAAAGTATTCCAGGCTTCGACCTCAGAGGTCTATGGCGATCCGTCCGTCCATCCGCAAACCGAATCGTACTGGGGCAACGTCAATCCCATCGGCCTGCGCGCCTGCTACGACGAAGGCAAACGCTGCGCCGAAACCCTGTTCTTTGACTATCACCGCCAGCACAAAATGCGCATCAAAGTGGCCCGCATCTTCAACACCTACGGTCCGCGCATGCACCCCAACGACGGTCGCGTGGTTTCAAACTTCATCGTCCAGGCCCTGCGCGGCGAGTCCATCACCATTTTTGGCGCAGGCACGCAAACCCGCTCATTCTGCTATGTCGACGACCTTATCGAAGGTTTCGTCCGCCTGATGGACACGCCTGACGACGTCACCGGCCCCATGAACCTTGGTAACCCTGTCGAATTCACCATCATCGAATTGGCAAAACTCGTCATCGAACTGACCGGCGCAAAGTCAAAACTCATCTACAAAGACCTTCCCGCCGACGACCCCACCCAACGCTGCCCCGACATCTCGTTCGCAAGGGAAAAGCTGGACTGGGAACCCAAAGTGCCCCTGAAACAAGGCCTGGAACGTACCATCGCCTATTTCGACGCCTTGCTAAAGCAAGGCACGCACGCGGCACTTAAATCGCTGAACAAAA
>VFKO01000084.1 GCA_009885515.1 Rhodobiaceae bacterium
CTATCGAGCCTGCGAAAGGCGAGTTTGGTTTCGCTGATGCGTGAGTGAAGTTTTCCGTTCACATCCATGATTGCGATCGCGGTGTAGACCGTGTGCCTACGCCCGGACAATAGCGTAAGGCATTTGGTGACAGTGCTATCATCTTCTGCCTTAGGCAAAATGCGCCGTCCACAGGCGACGACCGTGTCGGCCGCCAGGATGACGGCGTGGTCTTCCAACGCCAGGCGGGATTTTACGGCCTGGGCTTTTTGTACAGCGATGCGCAGTGCATGAGCGCGTGGCAACTCGTTGGCTTGCTGGCTCTCGTCGATTTCGGCAGGCAGCACACGATCCGGCGTTACGCCGATCTGTTTGAGCAAGGCCAAACGGCGCGGGCTCGAACTGCCAAGAATGAGAAGGGAGCGCTCCACTATTTGCTGCGGTAGACGATCCGGCCCTTCGTCAAATCATAGGGCGTCATTTCGACTGTAACTTTGTCACCTGCGAGAACGCGAATACGGTTCTTGCGCATTTTGCCGGCTGTGTGGGCGATGACCATGTGATCATTGTCAAGCTTCACGCGAAATGTTGCATTGGGCAGGAGTTCCGCCACTGTGCCTTCGAAACTCAGGAGTTCTTCTTTCGCCATTCGATCGTGTCTTGAACCTCTTAGTGGTGTGCGGTTGCGGGATGGGGGCGGAGAATGGCAGCGAAATCTATAAAATCAAGGTGGCAAAAGGTTTAGATTTCCGGCGCCGAACGCGTGCCGAAGTGCTCTTTGAGGAACTTTAAGATCAAATCACGTGCATCGCGATAGGCGGCCAGGCGCTGTTCACGGGAGCCGTCATAGGCGCTGGGATCGGGGACTTTCCAATATTCCACCTCAACTGCCATACCGCGGGTGAGTTCAAGCGCCTTGTGACGCGCCTGTGGACTCAATGCGATGATCAGATCGAATGACGTATCGGCGAGGGTTTCGAATGATTTTGGATGAAACTGGGACAGGTCGATTCCCATTTCGTCCATTACAGCGACGGCCAAAGGATCGGGCGTCCCGGCGCGCACTCCACAGGATTCGACGTAAATGTGCCTGCCGTAAAGGTGCTTCATCAAGGATGCGGCCATTGGCGAGCGAATGGCATTCAACGTGCAGGCAAAAAGTACGGCACTGGGTAAATCTTTGGCCGCCATCGCTCACACCTTTACGTGCAAGGCACAGATGAGTGTGAACAACCGGCGCGCCGTATCATGATCAATCGCAATCTTTCCGTTCAAACGGTCCCGGAGAAGGTGGGAGCCTTCATCGTGCAGTCCGCGACGGCCCATATCGATGGCCTCGATCTGCGACGGTGAAGCGCTGCGAATGGCCTGATAATAGGTATCGCAGACAACGAAATAGTCACGAATAACGCGTTTGAGCGGGGTGAGCGACAAAAGATGTGTGAATTGCGCATCTCCGGTTTCGCGCGAGATCTGAAACACCATTCTGTTTTCCTGAATACCCAACCGCAGACGGTAGGGTCCATCGACGGCGCCGCTGGGAGAGAAATAATTTTTCTCAAGAAGATCGTAGATGGCGATGCGCCGCTCGTGCTCGACGTCGGCGCCACGGTGGGCGATGCTGGCCTCATCAAGTTCGATGCCAATCAGGCGTGTGGAGTCTTGAAGACTTTTCTCCTCGCCGCTCATTGATTTGATCTAATGCGGATTGAGCGGGCGTGGGCGTCCAGACCTTCGGCGTCGGCCAGTGTCGCGGCCTGTGGGCCCAGCTGTGCCAAAGCCCCAGGTGGGCAACCGAGGATCGTTGTACGCTTCATGAAATCCAACACCGACAGGCCGGATGCAAAGCGTGCGGAGCCTGACGTCGGCAGCACGTGATTGGGGCCGCCGACATAGTCACCGATGGCTTCGGGCGTGTGGACTCCCAGGAATATTGCGCCCGCGTGCCGGATCCGGCTGGCCATCGCGGCGGGATCGCCGATGCAGAGTTGCACATGCTCGGCGGCCAATCTATTTGCCAATAGCGGCGCGTCGTTGATGTCGCGCAGCACTATCAACGCACCGTAATTGGCCCAGCTTGCGCGGGCAATGGAAGAACGGGAGAGCGTGTTGAGTTGGAGATCCAATTCTGTTGCGACGGCGCGTGCGAACGCTTCGTCATCGGTGATCAGTATGCATTGAGCTGCACTATCGTGTTCGGCCTGTGCCAACAGATCCGCGGCGATCCAAGCCGGATTGTTGTCTTTGGCCGCTATGATCAAGACTTCGGACGGTCCGGCGATCGAGTCGATTCCGACGTGGCCAAAGACCTGGCGTTTGGCTTCGGCGACATAGGCATTTCCGGGGCCAACGATCTTGTCGACGGCTGAGACTGATTTGGTTCCATAGGCAAAAGCCGCGATCGCCTGGGCGCCGCCGATGCGATAGATTTCATGCACACCAGAAAGTCTGGCGGCCACGAGGACCAACGGATTGAGCCTGCCGCCGGGCGCCGGAGTTGCGGCGACCA
>VFKO01000492.1 GCA_009885515.1 Rhodobiaceae bacterium
CAAGCCATTCAGGACCTTTCATGGACTTTTCATTTACCGAAGAACAAAACCTGCTGCGCAACAGCGTTCAGAAATTCGTCCAGAACGACTACGGCTTTGAGCCGCGCCGCGCCATCATCAAAAGCGAAACTGGCTGGAAGCGTGACAACTGGAAGAAGTTTGCCGAACTGGGTCTGCTGGGCGCACCGTTTACCGAAGAACAGGGAGGTCTGGGCGGCGGTCCGATCGACACCATGATCATCATGGAAGAATTTGGCCGCGGCCTGGTGGTCGAGCCTTATCTTGGCACGGTCGTGCTTGGTGGCGGATTTTTGCGCCACGGCGGGTCGAAGGCGCAGCAAGAAAAACTCATCCCTGAAATCATCGAAGGCAAGCGTGTCCTCGCATTCGCTTTTGCCGAACCGCAAGGCCGGTACAATCTGGCCGACTTGACGGTCACCGCAAAGAAAAGTGGCGCCGGTTACACGCTCAATGGCCACAAGGCCGTCGTCATCGGTGCGCCGTGGGCCGACACGCTCATCGTCACTGCGCGCACCGCTGGCGGGCAGCGCGACGAAAAAGGGGTTTCTGTCTTCGTGGTCGACAAGAAGGCCAAAGGCGTCTCGTGCCGCGACTATCCAACGGTCGATGGTTTGCGCGCGTCTGAGGTTACGTTCGAGAATGTCGCGCTGGGTGCCGATGCGCTGGTTGGCCAGGCTGACAATGGTTTGCCATTGGTTGAGCGCGTCGTGGACGAAGGCATTGCGGCCCTGTCGGCTGAAGCCATTGGTGTCATGAAAGTGCTGAACGATGCCACTGTCGAGTACTGCAAGACCCGCAAGCAGTTTGGGGTTGCGATCGGCAAGTTCCAAGTGCTTCAGCATCGCATGGTCGACATGTTCATGAACTACGAGCAGTCGGTTTCAATCACTTACATGGTGAATCTGAAACTCGGTGAAAACGACATCGAGCGCAAGAAAGCGGCGTCAGCGGCCAAGGTGCAAATCGGCAAAGCCGGCCGTTTCATTGGCCAGCAGGCGGTTCAGCTTCATGGTGGCATGGGTATGACGGACGAACTCAACATCGGTCACTACTTCAAGCGTCTGACGATGATCGACACAATGTTCGGCAACGTCGACCACCACCTCAAACGCTACGCCAGCCTGGATTAAAACACCGACGCCAGCCTGATCGGTACCGGCTGGGGTGACGTCAGGCGTTCGCGTGGGAACCAGCACGTGAACGTCGTGCCTTTGCCGAGTTGGGTGTCGAGTTTGATTGTGCCCCCGTGCGCTTCAACGAGCCCGCGCACGATCGGTAGGCCAAGGCCCGTGCCTTTCTCAACCGCGGCGATGTCGTGGCGGCCCTGGCCAAAGGCTTCGAACACGGCATCGACGTCACTGGGGTCAATGCCGACGCCGGTATCCGCAACACCCACATCCATGCCGCCGTTTGAAGCGCGTCTGGCAAACACTGTCACCGTTCCGGCAGCAGGGGTAAATTTCACTGCGTTGGAAATCAGGTTGAGAAGAATCTGATGCATGCCGCGCTCATCGGCAAGCAGTAGTGGCAAATCCTTTTCGACGTCCATCTTGAAATCGATGCGCGTGTCGATGGCGCGAATTTCAAAAAATTTCAACGCCTTCTGAACGGCTTCACGCATATTGAGCTCAACCGAGCGCACCGAAGAGCGGCCGGCCTCGATTTTGGCGAGGTCCAGGATGTCGTTGATCAGCCCTAAAAGGTGTTGTCCGCTGGTATGAATGTGTCCAGAGTACTCCAAATACTGCGTGGAGCCCAGCGAGCCAAAAACTTCGCCCTTCATGATGTCGGAAAAACCCAATATGGCGTTCAGGGGTGTACGAAGTTCGTGGCTCATATTTGCCAGGAACTCAGACTTGGCCTGACTGGCGGCTTCAGCCCTGAGACGTGCCTTGTCGGACTCGAACTTGGCGGCGGTCAATTGCTCGATCAAACTGTTTTTGTCTTCCCGCAACGTCAACATATCGCGCGTTGTCACAAAAACCTGGCGCGCCAAATGCAACATAAACAAACTGAAACCAAGGCCCAATGCCGAAAGTAAATAGTAGAACGTTGTACCTGCGAACAATGGCGGGATCGTCAAACCGATCGCGTAGGGGATCAACGATGCGGCTGCCAAAGGCGGGCAGGGTGACATTATCGCGGCGGCACCCGCGATGCAGCACGCCATCACGAGGCCAATCAACAAGTGCCCGAGGTCGCCGCAATCATTCCAGAACAGAAAGGCAGGTGCAATCCAGACAATGCCGAAAATCACGATCACCGTGGCATAGGCCACGATCCATCGTGGCGTGTCTGCTTCGCGCTGCGGCGATCGCCGGTACAACTCGTTTAGCGCACCCTGGGCGCCGCAGACCACGGTAACCGCTGCAACCCACCACGCCAGATGAGTGAAGGGAACCCACTCAAGTAGCATGATACTGATAATGAGCGCAAAAACGGGCATCGCAAAGGCGCTGGGCGCGTTGTTCTTGCACACCACGCGGAACTGTTCGAACTGAAGTTTCAATGCGCGTGCAGCCAAGTTCTGGCCACCGTCAGGCAGCCGATCCTCGACGATGAAATCGGTGGCAGGCGCACGCTGCATTTTCAGCCGGACTTGGAGGAAACTGGAACAATTTGAGAGTGGGATCGTGCCCTAAATCCTTTAAAGAATACTGGCCAGTAACGAAGGATGCCTGTCATTGAAAAGCCATCGCTTGCGCAACCCGCGCACATGGTTACGGTAGTGTAAACAAGTGAATTTCAAAGGGCACAGTCATGAACGAAGTCTTGCTTATCGAAACACACGGTCCGGTCGCCGTCTTGACCATCAACCGTCCCGAGACCCGTAACCCGCTGGGGCATGACGGCGATGGTGATGCGTTTGCTGCTGCGGCGGCGAGAATCAATGGCGACCGATCTATCCGTGCTGTCATTCTGACTGGCGCAGGTAAAGCGTTCTCGGCCGGCGGCGACGTCAAAGCCATGCGCGAGAAGGGGGGCGCCTTCGCCGGTCCCGGGGTCTCTATCCGCGAACGCTATCGCACTGGAATCCACAAAATCGTTCGCAGTGTCTGGGGCATTGAAGTGCCCGTGATCGCCGCAGTCAACGGCCCCGCTATCGGTCTGGGCAACGACGTCGCCTGCCTCGCCGACACCCGCATCGCCAGCGAAACGGCCATCTTCGGTGCGACGTTTTTGAAGATCGGTCTGATACCTGGCGATGGCGGCGCCTGGCTGTTGCCGCGCGTCATTGGCATGGCCCGCGCCTCCGAGCTGCTCTTCACCGGTGAGACCATCGACGCGCAGACAGCGTTGCAATGGGGTCTGGTGTCCAAAGTCGTTCCGGCAGCGACGCTGCAAGACGAAGCCATGAAACTCGCCAATCGCATGGCCGCTCAGCCACCCGACGTTCTGCGCATGACAAAACGTTTGCTGCGCGAAGGGCAATCGGTGAGTTTCGACAACATCATGGAGCTTTCGGCCGCCATGCAGGCTCTGGCTCACCACACCGAAGACCACGCCGAAGCCGTCAACGCATTCTTCGAAAAGCGACCCGGCAATTACAAGGGGAAGTAATACCAACGGCCTGAGATTTAACTCGTGACGCTGTAAGAGTGTGTCAATGGACAACTGCACACTCTCACGTTCGTCATGGCCGGGCTCTTGTCCCGGCCACCCAGTGGCTTCGCGTCTGCGAGGCATAAGAGTGCTTTGAGTCCGGCCACACTTTCGTCCTATCGTCGCGTGGACACGCGACGGCTGGGTGGCCGGGACAAGAGCCCGGCCATGACGGCGGCGGGGTTTGGTGCTACAGGTCATAATTTCCGGCCGTTGGTGTAAGGGAAGTAGCGGCTTTGCGTGAGTCCTTGTTTCTTCAGACACAGTGCAGAGGTAAACAACGTTACGCACTTGTGCTTGATCACGCACTCTTGTTTATTGGGTGCACCTCACTATTCGCATCAGGAGAACCCTATGACCATTGGCATCATCGCGACCTTGAAAATCAAACCCGGAAAGGAAGCTGAATTCGAAACCATCTTCCGCGAATTGCAGATCATCGTTAACAAAGACGAGCCTGGCGTGCTCCAATACGAATTCTTCAAATCGAAGAGCCAAGCCTCTACCTACATCGTTGTGGAGCAATACAAGACCGACGCCGATCATGCCGGCCACCGCACGACGCCGCATATGGTGGTTGCCGGGCCCAAACTCGGCGCTGTTCTCGATGGCCGTCCCGGTATCGAAATTCTTGAAAAAATCTGAGGAGTATCGGCGCATGGACATGAGCTTCAACAAGGCGGACCTGAAGTTCCGCGACGATGTGCGCGCCTTCATCGCCGAGAAATATGACGACGATCTGCGCCGGAAAATGTCGTTCTCCAAGAATGGCTATCTCGACAAGGCCGGTCAGATCAAATGGCAAAAGGCGCTCAATGATCGCGGCTGGGCGGCGGTGAACTGGCCCAAGGAGCATGGCGGCGCGAGATTTACTCCCAACGAAAAATACATTTTTGACATTGAGATGGCCGCAGCCGGGACGCCGATCGTCAGCCCCATGGGCTTGAAGATGGTCGCTCCCGTCATCATGGCCTTCGGTAACGACACGCAGAAAAAGCAACACCTCCCGTCAATCCTGTCATCTGACATCTGGTGGTGCCAGGGTTATTCCGAACCGGGTTCGGGCTCCGACCTCGCCAGTTTGCAAATGCGCGCCGAAGACAAGGGCGATCACTTCATCTGCAACGGTTCAAAAATCTGGACCACTCACGCGCAATGGGCCGATTGGATATTCTGCCTCGTGCGCACGACGCCGGGACAAAAACCACAACAGGGTATCTCGTTCATCCTGATCGATATGAAAACGCCAGGCATCACAGTCAGACCCATCATCACAATTGATGGCCCGCCGGACGGTGAGCAAGAGATCAATCAGGTGTTCTTTGACAATGTCCGCGTGCCCAAGGAAAATCTGATTGGCAAGCAGGACGAGGGCTGGACCTATGCCAAATATTTGCTCGAGTTTGAGCGCGGCAACGCTTATGCGCCCGGTCTGAAGCGCTCACTTAAAAAGGTACGTACGATTGCCGCGACCGAAGGGTCGAACGGTAGCAGGTTGATCGATGACAGCGAGTTTCGCCGCAAAATCGAGGACGTCGAAATCCAGCTTCGGGCGCTCGAATTCACCGAAATGCGGTTCTTCTCGAAAATGTCGACTGGGCAGCGCCCTGGAGCGGAGTCCTCGCTCTTCAAAACGCGGGGCACCGAACTTCAACAGGCGATCACCGAACTGGCGCTTGAAGCCGTGCAGTATTCGGCAATGCCGTTTGTGCAAAACCCCTGGGCCAAGACCAACGAGCCCTGGCCACAGCCCGACTACGCCGTCACCACCGCGCCGTATTACTTCAGCTTGCGCAAAGCCTCGATCTACGCGGGCTCAAACGAAATCCAGCGCAACATCATGGCGAAGATGGTGCTGGGCTTGTGAAGGTTGCCATCATCACAGGCGCTGCACGGGGTATAGGCGCGGGCGTTGCGAAGGCGCTCGCTGGCCAAGGCTATAAGGTCGCTCTCGTTGGTCTTGAAGGCGAGTTGCTGCGCCGCAACGCCAAAGCCATTGGTGAAGGCGCCATCGCCTTCGAAGTCGATGTCACGGACCGTGTGTCGATGGGCAGCGCCTTTGAAGGCACACGCGAGCGTTTCGGCAGTATCGACGTTGTGGTCTCAAACGCCGGTATTTCAAACTTTGATCTTTTGCGGACCATGTCACCTGATCACTTCCGACGGGTGATGGCCGTCAATGTCGAAGGCACTTTCAACGCCATTCAGGTCTCGCTCCCGCACCTCATGGAGTCCAAGGGGTACTTCCTCGGCGTAGCTTCGATGGCCGCCGCATCGGCGCCGCCCGGCATGGCGGCTTACGGCGCCAGCAAAGGCGCTACTGAAAACCTTTGCAACACATTGAGAGCCGAAGTCGCCCATTTGGGAATCGAGGTCGGCGTCGCCTATTTCGGTTGGCTCGACACAGATCTCGTGAGGACCGGAGATCAGCACAGCGCCTTCGCGTATGTGCGTCAGCATTTGCCGCGGCCGTTGAGGGCCATCGCGCCACTTCAAATGGCAGTAGACGCTATTGTCGGCGGTGTCGCCAAACGCAAGCGCATAGTTTTGGCGCCTGGCTGGCTTCGCCTGGCACTGGCACTGCGGTGGTTTGTGTCCAGCAATCCCGCAGGCTTCAAAGCCCACATGCCCGAAATTGAACGTCTTTGCGCCGAAGAGCTAAAAAAACGCGGCGGAGCCAACTCTGCAATGATTACTGATCCTCAGAGAAGCTGACACGCTAATCCTGACAATTCGCGCGAGGAGCGATTGCCGGAGCGTGTATTGCACGTGCGCGCGTATGTCGGAAAAGGGACCACGAGCTTTAATTCAACGCCGCAACATGTATGGTACTTTACCATTCCCGGTTGGGTCCGTACGCTTCGCGAGTTTCACCAACAAAAGGGCGGCACTAGCGATGGCCACGCGACCAACCGCATACCGAGGTTCCGGCGGAACTCTGGCGTCAATGGCTGCCGTCTTTCAGGACTTCGGACGCGCCTGGCTCGGCTATGCGCTCATCGCGCTCGTGATCGCCTGCATCACCAATGGCATTTACGGAATCCCGCTGTGGCAAGTCGCAGACGTGACGTTGGCGCTGATGCTGTTCTTCGTCGGACTAATTGCTTCGCTTACAGTGATGGCCGGCATCATTGACATCGTGGGCGGCGAAATTGGTGTCGCTCTCGCACGCATCATCGGCCTGGCGCTGCTTGTGTTCCTGCCTTTCGCTGCGATCAGTGGCTATGTGGTTTATGGCTGGCTGGGTGGCGGCAGTATTGCCGGCACGTCGTTTGTCTATGACGGGTTCGTGGGCATGCTTGTGAAGGCTTACGAATTACTGGCCAAAAGCGCCGGAGATTTTCTCGGCGTCATCGCGACAGTCAAAACGCCCGAAGGTTCCGTGACAAAGACAGATCTCAACCGCTTACTCGATTACGTCATGATCGCCAGTGTATTGATTGCCATGGCGGGGCTCATGATCGGGCGAACACGTGCCGCCTTCACGGCCGACGGCACGCTGGGTTCAAACCTCTTTCCAATCTGGCGCGCCGCGACGATCCGCTGGCTTTCTGTAGTTGCGGTTTAACTCCCGCTTATCCGCGCAAAAAATTTCTGCGTCTGCTCGCCGCCCATGAAATAGGCTTTTGAGCCAGTCATGTCCGAAATCTTCGACCAGTTCTCGGCGACGCTTTCCGCTGTCAGGTTTTGCTGACCCAGGAAGGCGCCATTGGATTCGAAAATCTGCGCCACAGCAAAGGCGCCACCACCTGCGGCCAAAACCACACCTGTCGGCGCGTCTTCGCTGACCAGATAGATTACGCCGGGCGTCACAAACTCGGGTTTCAGTGCTTCCAGTGCCGCTGGTGGCATGAGGTTTTCGGTCATGCGCGTACCGGCAACGGGTGCCAGAGCGTTAACCCGGATATTGTCCTTCTGTCCTTCGAGCTTCAATGTGTTCATGAAGCCGACAAGACCCAGTTTTGCCGCGCCGTAATTCGACTGGCCGAAATTTCCATAAAGCCCGGACGAGGAGGTGGTCATGACGATGCGGCCATATTGTTGGGTTTTCATGGTCTCCCAGCACGCCTTGGTCACCTTGACTGATCCCACAAGATGCACGTCGAGCACGAACGTAAAGTCCTTGATCTCCATCTTGGTAAAACTTTTATCGCGCAGCACACCCGCGTTGTTCACGAGAATGTCGATGCGCCCGAAGGCCTCCAGCGTCTGCTTGACCAAACCCGCGACACCGGCGTCGTCGGTCACCGAAGCGCCATTCGCAATTGCCGTTCCGCCAAATGCCTTTATCTCTTCAACGACTTTCAGTGCCGCATCCGACGATCCGCCCGAGCCATCGACCGTGCCGCCCAGATCATTGATGACTACCTTGGCCCCGCGCCGCGCCAATTCGAGCGCGTGTGCACGGCCCAAACCGCCGCCTGCACCGGTTACAATCGCGACTTTTCCGTCAAATCGAATGGACATAGGGGTTTCCTCAGATTGCTGCAGTTGCGAGATGGAAAGCTTTTAGCCCTGCTTCACTCTGGAAATCAACCCAGTTCAAAGCCGTACGCCAAAGCGCGCGGCGATTACGATTGTGATCAGATAGAGAGCGGCTGTGAGCGCGCACGAGACGGCGAGTGCCAGCCAAAACGACACGCCCGATCTCAACATCAGCGGCAATGCAAGGAACATTGGCAAGGATGGCAACACATACCAAAACGTCGCCTCCGCATGATCGGCAATGCGCGCCGTGTCGCCGGTTTCACGCCACAGCCAAATTATCGCCAGCAAAGAGACCAGCGGCAACGACGCCACAAACGCTCCGAACGCCGGACTGCGCTTCGCGATCTCCGACACCGCCATAATGATGAGGCCGGACAACAGGGATTTGAAAATGAGGTACCACATGGAGAAGAAACCCATCTGAGCGTCGCTTTGACTTAGGTACGCTAACCAACGTGGGTCGCGTGCGCTACTGCGCATCCCTCGGCCTACCGCGTGCGGCTTCGTCAGCGACGAGTATAATGCGGTAAAATAGTGACAGCATGACGAAGAGGGAATGAAACAGAGCAAAAAAGTAAGCTCCCTTGCCTGAGATCGCACCCGCTGTGGCAACAATATTCAGCGAAATTGCGACTGCTGCCAGCATTACCAGGACCACAAGCGTTGAGTTCGAAAAGCCGCGCCTGGTCAGCAGCGTCATTTGCATAACATGTGAGATGGCTGAAGCAATTGCCCATCCCAAGGTGACCGCAGCGATCATGTTGCAGAATTGCCAACGCGTCTGCGGCAGGACTTCTAGTGCGTCGATGATGACCGGTAATAGTGCCAGTATCGTGATGTAAATCGCGTTGACGACCATACTTCGCATTCGAAATGAGATGATTTCTGACGAAGCCGGAGCTGCACTTCGGTCAATGGCGGTCACGATTCCAGAAAAACCCGCGAGTGTTATGGCGGCTGCCAAAAATCCCAGAAGAACTGCTACGTCGTTGCCAGTCAGCACGCGCTCAACTCTCCACCGCCACCACGACTGGCTTGCGCCCGCGGATCGTCAGAGCGATGCGGCCGTGCTTGAGTTCCAGCGCTGCATTCCCAAAAATCTCGCGCCGCCAGCCTGAGAGGGCAGGCACGTCGGCGTTGTCGTCGGCGGCGATTTGGTCGAGGTCCGACGAAGACGCGATGAGTTTTTGCGCCACGCCGTGCTGCTCGCACTGAATTTTCAACAACACCCGCATCATGTCCCCAAGCACCGGTGGAACAGCGACCGGCGGCCCACGATCAATGTCAGGCACGGCGGAGGCCGGCAGCGCCAGTCCCGCCTTTACCGCATCGACCAAGCCTTGCGCCCCGCGCGAGCCGGCAAAGCCCCGCGGGATGCCACGCAGATTGTCGAGGTCTTCGGTCGTGACCGGTCCGTGCGCTGCGATCTCGAACAACGCTTCGTCCTTCATGACACGGCTGCGCGGCACGTTGCGCTCCTGCGCCAGGCGCTCGCGCCAGGCAGCGATTTCCATCAGCACGCCGGTGAAGCGCCGGTTGCCGCCTCGCATCTTCAACCGCCGCCACGATTCTTCCGGCTTGAGTTCGTAGGTCTCCGGCGCGCGCAACACGCCAAGCTCTTCCTCAAGCCAATGCGAGCGCCCGCTTTTTTCCAGCTGCTTGGTCAGAGCCTCATAGACGCGGCACAAGTGCGTCACGTCAGACAGCGCATAATCAAGCTGCTTGTCTGACAGCGGCCGCCGGGCCCAATCGGTGAAGCGCGACGACTTGTCGATCTGGGCATGCGCCAATTCGCGCACCAACGTCTCATAGGCCGCCGCGTCGCCAAAGCCACAGACCATGGCCGCCACCTGGGTATCAAACAGGGGGGCAGGAATCATGCCCGCCATGTGATAGAAAATTTCGACGTCCTGGCGGGCCGCGTGAAACACTTTGATACTCACGGGTTTGGCCATGAGTTCAAAAAAGGCCTTGAGGTCGAGGCCCGGCGCCAGAGGATCTATTGCCACTGCAAAGCCCGGAATTGCTGCCTGCATCAGGCATAGTTTTGGCCAGTAAGTTGTATCGCGCATGAATTCGGTGTCGATGGCGATATAGGGCGCATCGGCAAACCGGGCACACGCCTCGGCAAGATCATCGTTGTTGTTTACGACTCTATCCATTTGACGGTGCTATAGCCCATGTGGAGCGGTCTTGACAGGTTGTGACCACAGAGCCACAAGAGGCGCCCTTTAGCAGGTCGCCGCCAAGAAACTCAAGGAACTTCCATGCATCGCTATCGCACCCATACCTGCGGCGAATTGCGCGCCACCAGCGTGGGCAGCAGTGCTCGTATCTCTGGCTGGGTTCATCGCCGGCGCGATCATGGCGGGCTGATCTTTATCGATCTGCGCGACAATTACGGCCTCACTCAATGTGTGGTGGAGCCTGACAGTCCGGCCTTCAAGGCGGTTGACACTTTGCGGGCCGAATTCGTAGCGACTTTCACCGGACGTGTCGTCGCGCGCCCTGGCGACACTGTTAACAAGGACCTCTCAACGGGTGAAATTGAAATTCGCATTGACGAGGTGCAAATTCAATCTGAAGCGGGCGAGTTGCCGCTGCCGGTTTTCGGCGAGCAGGACTATCCCGAAGACATTCGCCTTAAGTACCGATTTCTCGATCTGCGCCGTGATCGAATCCACAAGAACATTCTGTTGCGCTCAAACGTGATTTCGAGCCTGCGCCGCCGCATGATCGATCAGGGCTTCACCGAGTTTCAGACGCCAATTCTGACGGCGTCCAGCCCGGAAGGGGCGCGCGACTTTCTGGTGCCGTCGCGCCTGCATCCCGGCAAGTTCTACGCCCTGCCGCAAGCCCCACAACAATTCAAGCAGTTGATCATGGTGGCGGGCTTTGACCGCTACTTCCAGATCGCGCCCTGCTTCCGCGATGAAGATGCGCGCGCCGACCGCTCGCCGGGCGAGTTTTACCAGCTTGATCTGGAGATGAGTTTTGTCACCCAGGAAGACGTTTTCGCGGCGGTCGAGCCGGTGCTGCACGGCGTCTTCGAACAGTTCGCCAATGGCCGGAAATGCAGCCCCTTGCCATTTGTGCGTATTCCTTATGCCGAGTCGATGCTGAAATACGGTTCTGACAAACCCGATCTGCGTAATCCCATCGTCATCGCCGACGTCAGCGCCGAGTTCGCCGACCCCAGCGTTGAGTTCAAAGCATTCAAGTCCGTGGTTGCTCAAGGCGGTGTCGTACGCGCCATTCCAGCCCCAGGGGCTGGCAGTCAGCCACGCTCGTTCTTCGACAAACTCAACGACTGGGCGCGCAGCGAAATGAAAGCGCCGGGCTTGGGTTACGTCGTCTTCGAAGACGATGGTGGAAAACTTGTCGGCAAAGGTCCGATCGCCAAGTTCATCCCCGAACCTATCCAGCAACGCATTGCCAAGGCAACGGGCGCAAAGCCCGGAGATGCCGTGTTCTTTGCGGCGGGCAAACCTGATGCGGCGGCAAAACTAGCGGGTGCGGCTCGCATACGCATCGGCAATGAGCTCAATCTCAAAGCCGCGACGAACTACGATTTCCATTTCTGTTGGGTCGTTGACTTCCCGATGTACGAGTTCAACGAGGAAGAAAAGAAGATCGACTTCAGCCACAACCCGTTCTCGATGCCGAACTTCGAGCATGAAGCGTTCTTGAAGCTGGACCCGAAGGACGACAAAACGATCTTAGGTATCACGGCGCTCCAGTACGACATCGTTTGCAACGGCATCGAGTTGTCGTCGGGCGCGATCCGTAACCATCGCCCCGAGATCATGATCAAGGCCTTCGATATCGCAGGTTACCCGGCCGAAGTCGTTGAACAGAAATTTGGCGGCATGCTCAACGCCTTCCGGTTCGGCGCCCCGCCGCATGGCGGCACAGCGCCTGGCGTTGACCGCATCGTCATGCTGATCGCGGGCGAGGAAAACTTGCGCGAAGTGACGATGTTCCCGATGAATCAGCGCGCCGAAGATTTGATGATGGGGGCTCCGTCCGAGCCGATGGCGAAACAGTTGCGCGAGGCGCATATCCGCGTGGTGGCGCCGGAAGCGAAAAGTTAGCGCGAGGGTACGGGCGG
>VFKO01000010.1 GCA_009885515.1 Rhodobiaceae bacterium
AATATTTTCTGAAAGGCGGCCTGTTGCTTGCGCCAAGACAGCTCCGGCGACACCATCTTGGTCGTGTCGGTGTTCATCTTGAAATGCGTGACCACGAACGCAGCGCTGAAAAGCGCCAGCAGGAGCGAGGCCGCCGCAACCGTCGAAGCGTGCCGGACACAAATAGCCACCACGCGCGAAATCAGTGAAGCCAGCATCGTCCGCCTTCGCAACCCCCTCATTTCGACGCTCAAGCGACAATATCGCCTGTTACCCCGCTTCAAAGTCAACGATTGAGAGGGTATAGGACGGTGGTTACCACGAGGCCTAGGTTATGACAGACACACTTCCTGACCGTTTGAGTGCCACTCCTGACAGCCCGTTTTACAACGAAGAACTGCTCACGCGCGGCGTCGGTGTTAGGTTTAACGGCATTGAGAAGACAAACGTTGAAGAATACTGCGTCAGCGAAGGCTGGGTGCGGCTTTCTGTCGGCAACTCGCGCGACCGCAAAGGCAACGCCATGACGGTCAAAATGAAAGGCACCGTCGAAGTCTACTTAAAAGAGCCGGAAAAAGCGTGATCCCCATCGACTGGAGCCGTGTTGCCTGGCTGATCCACGCCTCCCGCGCTCTTGATGAGCTGGAAGAAACACGGCTCGTACCAGAGCGGAAAATTTTCTACCAGTTCTCGGCCCGTGGGCACGACCTGGCCCAGATCATTCTTGGAACCCAGCTTACAAACCGGAACGATGCGATCTGTGGATACTATCGTTCGCGTCCGGTGCTGTTGACGTTGGGCGTCAGTCTTGCCGATGCGCTGGGCTCGTCTATGGCGCGCGCTGGTGGATATTCAGACGGCCGCGACATCGGTGCCGTCTTCAACTACCCAAATCAAGCCGGACCGTCTGCGCTGCCAATGTGCGGAGGCGTTGGTGCGCAATACACACCCACCGCCGGCTGGGCTCAGGCGCTGGAATACCGGCGCACGATTTTGAACGATCACAGCTGCGCCGATGCGATTGCGGTTGCACTGGGTGGCGACGCCTCGGTCGCGACCAACGGCTTCTGGGCGGCGCTGAACATGGCGACGGTGCTGAAATTGCCGATGCTGTTCTTTATCGAAGACAACGGCTTCGGCATCTCGGTCCCCTCAAGCCTGCAGGTGCCCGGTGGGGACAGCGCCGCAAATTTCAAGAGCTACAAAAATCTTCACGTCGTCTCCGGTGACGGCACCGATCCTGCACACGCCACAGACCTGATTGCCAGCACCGTGCGCCATGTGCGCGAGCGGCGCGGACCGGCACTGTTGCGTCTTACTGTTCCCCGTCTGAGCGGCCATTCCTTCCAGGACACGCAGACTTACAAAGCTGAAGAAACAATAGCGGCCGAGCGCGCCCGCGACCCGCTGCCAAAACTGCACGCTTTTCTGGTGCCAGCCAAGCTAAGCCAGGCGCAATGGCAG
>VFKO01000074.1 GCA_009885515.1 Rhodobiaceae bacterium
CCTGCAGCGCGATGATCAACCGCTCCTGCGGCAATTGCTGCATCAGGTGAATGAAGCCGCGCCCCTCGTCCATGCCGATCAAATTCGACGCCGGTACGCGCACATCGTCAAAGAACAGCTCGGCCGTGTCGTTCGCCTTCTGTCCGATCTTCTCAAGCACGCGCCCGCGCCGGAATCCCTCGACCTCGTCGGTCTCGACCACAATCAGCGACGTACCCTTCGACCCTTGAGTCGGATCGGTCTTCGCCACGACGATGACAAAATTCGCCGTCCCGCCGTTTGTAATGAAGGTCTTCGACCCGTTGATCACATAATGATTGCCGTCGCGCTTCGCGGTGGTCTTGATCGACTGAAGATCGGAACCGGTCCCAGGCTCCGTCATCGCGATCGCCGCCACCAACTCGCCCGACGCCAGACGCGGCAACCAGCGCCGCCGCTGCTCTTCGGTGCCGCAATGGAAAATGTAAGGCGCCACAATCGCGTTGTGCAGGGTAATGCCCCACCCATCGATCCCCAGTTTCCCCAGATTGTCGATGATCACCGCTTCATGCGCGAAAGTCCCGCCGGCGCCGCCATAGGCTTCAGGCGTCGAAGCGCAAAGCAATCCGGCCTCGCCTGCTTTCTTCCACGTCGCGCGGTCAACGTGCTGCTGTTTGATCCATTTTTCCGAGTATGGCACGCACTCGCGTTCAAAGAATTTGCGTGCCTCATTGTCGAATATTTGCAGCTCTTCACTCATCCACGGCGCGTGGTCGACCTGCAAAACACCCATGAGATTTGCCTCTTGTAAAGTTTAGTCACGCATTCCGGAGTTCAGCGAAAAGCCGATCAAGTTCCGACGCTCCTCGTCGGCCGGCCGGCTCGCCGGATCTTTCGAAGCCAGAAAAAGCTCCAACCGCGCACGCCCGGCGCGCAATTCTTGCAGCGCTTGCTCAACATCCTCGCGTTGCCGTTCAAGCGCATTGATCCGCTCAGAGAATTTTTTGATGGAATACTGCAATTGCGTCGCCTGACCGTCGTCCATATCATAAAGATCGAGCATCTCCTTGAGTTCGATCAGCGAAAAGCCGACACGCTTTCCCCGCAAGATCAAAGACAATCGCGCCCGGTCACGCGCCGAATAAATGCGCGTCTGGCCTTTTCGCGTTGGCTTGACCAGCTTTTCATCTTCATAAAATCGGATCGCCCGAGGCGTAATTCCAAACTCCATGGACAATTCGCTGATAGACCAAGTTTCCATTGCAATAAACCTTTCCAGCATCACCGAACCGCAATCATATTTACGTTGACGTAAACGTCAATGCTGAATGTGGGAGTCTCCACGGCTCGGAAGTCAGGTTAACGGCCTTGTGATGCGGATTTTGCATTGACTGGGCGGCATGATTCCCTGGGCGCTCTGATTCGGCGGGGAGCGCGTTCATGGAC
>VFKO01000039.1 GCA_009885515.1 Rhodobiaceae bacterium
AATCGGGCAAGTCACCGGTGGTGACGCCGATGCTGCGCCGGGCGCGCTGATTTTTCCGGCTTGCGCTTTCCATGGCGGCCATGGCGCAGGCTGTCAGCCGAGAAATTTCCGGTTCAGTTTGCGCATGCCGGCGATCCAGCGGTTGTAGTCGCCGGTTTTGCGGCGCATGTATTCGAGCACTTCGGGGTGGGGCAGGATGAGGAAGTCTTCGGCCTCGATGGCGCGCACGCAGGCTTCGGCCACGGTGTCGGGCTCCATCATGCCGTTGATCGAGGCGACGCCATCCGGGTTGCCTGCGGTCATCGCCGTGCGCACAGCCTGGGGACATAATACAGAGACTTTGATGCCTTGATCGCCGTGCGTGATGGCGAGCCATTCGGCGAGGCCCACGGCTGCGTGTTTTGTCACTGCATAAGGTGCCGAGCCGATTTGCGAGAGCAGGCCTGCGGCGGAGGCGGTGTTGAGCAGGTAGCCGCCGCCGCGCGCGATCATGCGCGGCACGAGGTGGCGCGCCGCCCAGACATGGGCCATGACGTTGATGTCCCAGATGCGATCCCAAACTTCGTTCGACGCTTCGGCGCCGCCGGGGACGCCGATGCCGGCGTTCGAGCAGAAAAGGCCGATGGGGCCGTGATCGGTCTCGACGCGTTCGATCAGTTGGCGGATGTCGTCTTCCCTGGCGACGTTGGTTTCGGACGCAACGCCGCCGATTTCGTCTGCCACTGCCCTGGCACCCGCGCCGTTGAGGTCGGCACAAACGACGAGTTTGGCGCCTTCCCTGGCGAAGCGTTGTGCCATGGCGCGGCCGATGCCGCTGGCGGCACCGGTTATGACAATGATCCGGTCATTCAGCTGCATGGCGCGTTCTCCCTTGGGTGTGTTTGGCCCCGTGTTTTTTGATGTCAGCGAGTAATACGGCGACACGACACATTTCTCAACGGTTATCGCAGTCTCCTGCTAGCGGGCGAAGGGCAATGATTTCTATAGATCTGGCGGGGATCGCTGCAATGGGTTATATGGTGGGGAGTATCCGGGACCACCGCCCGTGTCCACCAACCCGGCGCAGGAACTCCCGGCGAATGTCAAGTCGTAGCGTGTCTCCCTATATCACAAACAGGCGATGTGCGGCGCGCATTGCCGCCGTGATGATGCTGGTCATGTTGGCATCCCCGGTTGCTGTTTCTTCACCTGTCACGGGCAACGCGACCGGTGCACCGGATATTGAGGCGCTCCGAAATGCCTTTGTGGCGCAGGACGCCAAAGACTGGGCGGGCGCCAAATCGCTCACCGGAGGACAATCGCTGATCGTGCGCGACCTCGTGCAATGGCGCTATGTTTCTGCCTCCGGCTCCGGTGCGACCTTTGACGAGATCAATGAATTTTTATCGACGCATGCCGCTTGGCCCGGTCGTGGCACCATCGCGCAGCGCGGCGAAGAAGCCCTTCTGACCGAAAGCCTCATTGAGACCAAGGGCGCTGACTGGTTCAGAGCTCGCCCGCCCCGCACCAGCGGTGGCTGCCTTGCCTACGCAAAGTTCCAGTTTGCGCATGATCGCAAAAACTTTGCGCATGATCGCAGAAACGATGCACTTGCGGTCGTCAGGAGATGCTGGCTTGCGCTGTTGCTGAACTTCTCTGATTACCAGGACTGGGCAAGCGTCTCGCTTTTGCCGCTTTCCGTAGACGACCATCTCGCGCGCGCTGATATCTTGTTGTGGAACCGGAATTGGGAGGGTGCCAACGAGCTGCTGTCCTTGCTGTCGCCCAAGGCGTTAGGCGCGGCCAGTGCAAGGATCAAGATCCAGTCCGGAGGGGCTGTCGATCTGGATGAGGCCGTGAAAGCGGCCCCAAGCCCGTCGTGGGGCGCCAGCCTCATTTTTGACCTGGCGGTGCTGCTCAGAAAATCCGGCAAGACGACTGAGTCCTGGCCACTGCTCATGCAGGCTGACGAAACCGGCGCCCTTCCATCACAGTATGCGCGGGTCTGGTGGCCAGAACACAATCTCGCTGCACGTACCGCGCTTGACGCACCGGACTACGCGGCCGCCTACAGGCTGGCGTCGGGGACACAACTGTCAGCCGGCACCAACATTGCACTCTATCTGGAAGCAGAGTTTCTGTCCGGCTGGATTGCCCTGCGCAGACTCGACAAGGCCAACGCGGCTTTGGTGCATTTCCAGAATCTGGAGCGGGCCGCAAAGTCGCCGGTGTCGCGCGCACGCGCCGCCTATTGGAAAGCCCAGGCGTTCAGGACACTTGGTGATGAGGCGAACGCTCAGCAATCGCTGGCGATCGCGGCCGCCGAACCCGCCACTTTTTATGGCCGTCTCGCGCTTGAGATGCAAAAAGAGCCCAGACCCGGCGTAAGCCCGGCGGCGAAACCTTCCGCCGCGCCCGCCACCGAGGACGTCGAAGAGCTCGTGCTGGCCTCCGAAACGCTATCGCTTGCCGGCGATAACCGCCGCGCCAACGTCTTTGCCAATGCCGCCACTGATGTTTGCCAGACAGCAGGCTGTGCCGGCGCCCTCAGCGCGCGGCTTGCAGGAAAAGGCAACACCTATGGCGCCTTGCGCAGCGCCAAGAAAGCGCAAACCCTTGGTGTCACCAGATTAGATCAGCTCTATCCGCTGGCCGAGCTGCCAGCCAGTTGTGCCGCGGCGGGTGTGCCGCCTTCACTCGTCCTCGCACTTGCCAGGCAGGAGAGCGAGTTCGATCCGGGTGCTGCCAGCGCCGCAAACGCGCGCGGGCTTTTGCAGATCCTGCCCTCCACGGCGCAGGATGTGGCGCGCCGTTACAAACTGCCCTACGCCGGTGCCGATGATCTGTTTCAGCCCAAGACGAACCTTTCCATCGGTTGCTATCATTTGAAGGACCTCCTCGACGCGTTCGGCGGCTCTTACGTGCTGA